>NZ_JBHXRG010000037.1:0-48263 GCF_042716995.1 Nocardia sp. NPDC058640 | reverse complement strand
CGTTCGCCCAGCTCAAAGTATGGAAGATCCTGCGCAAGCTCCGTTGCTGCCCGGACAAGACCACCCGCCTGGTGAAGGCGATCAGCGTACTCCAGGACTACGAGCGTAAAGCCGTGGCGGCAGGATGAAAAAGGTTCAGTGGACACTGCCGGGCGGCGGAATGCACCACGGCGAGGACCCGATCGCAACAACCATTCGCGAGGTCGCCGAGGAAACCGGTTACACCGTCGAACCTGTCAGACTCCTCGGCATCGACTCGATCAACCACCAATACCCGCGCCCACACGGCGAATTCGCGGACTTCCATGGCCTCAGAATCGTCTACGAAGGCCGCGTCACCGGAGGCGAACTCCGCAACGAAACCGACGGCTCAACCGACCTCGCCGCCTGGCATCTGCTCGACGAGGTCGCGCACCTCGACCGAGTCGACCTCGTCGACATCGGAATTGAGCTGTGGCGCACCAAACCAGCCCTCGGCCGCGCCCGCGACTAGCTCCCTGATCGGCTGCCACCCGGCCCTCCGGCCGCAATACTGGCCTCATGGCGACAGTCGTGGCATTCCACGCCCACCCCGACGACGAGATCATCCTGACCGGCGGCACGCTGGCGAAACTTGCGCACGCCGGCCACCGCACCGTCATCGTGGTTGCCACCGACGGCCATGTGGAACAGTTCGAGGGCGCCCTGGCACCACGGCTGCACGAATTACACTGCAGCGCTAAGGTTCTCGGCGTGAGCAGGGTGGAACACCTCGGCTACGCCGATAGCGGACACGGTTCGATCCTGTACCCGGATCCACCCGGCCGAACCCGATTCGTCCGAGCCTCCGTCGACGAGGCCGCCGAACGCCTGGCGACGATCCTCGCGCAGGAACGCGCTGACATCCTGCTGAGCTACGACCGCAATGGCGGATACGGCCACCGCGACCACGTTCGTGTCCACGAGGTCGGCGCCCTGGCGGCGAAAAAGGCAGGCGTCCCTCGGGTACTCGACGCGACGATCCCACGAGAACTGTTCGCGAGACTGACCCGACCAGCACGCTGGCTCGGCTATGACACCACCGAGATCAGCAACGGTTTCACCGCCCGCGCGAACATCACCCACCGCATCGACGTCGGAGCGTACGCATCGCAACGCATGAACGCACTGGCCCAACACCGATCCGTCCTCGAAGGCGGTGGTCGCTTCGCGCGAATCGCAGGTGTCCTGCGCCGAATTCCGACACCTGTTCAGGCTCGGATCCTGCGGTGGGACTGGTTCGCCGAGGACGGTTTCCAATCCCCGGCCGCGGGCCCGGCCGACGACATCTTCACGCAACCAACCGCACCGACAGCCCGCTGAGATTCACCGGGCGCTATCGGCTGAAGAAACGATATCGCTGTCACCAGCAAGAGTTCAGCGGCGGAATCTGAGCCTCGAGGTTTCGTGGACAGTGGGAGAGCCACTGACTGGGCCAGAACAAGGGGGCGTCAGCCCCCACATCTTCCGAGGACCGTGCGCGAACGAGATCAAAGCCGGGTGCAGGCGTGCTCGCCATCGAACGAGCCAGCGCTTCCGGTGCCGGTGGGGAGGTTGCGGGTGGCGTCTGCGTATGCCTCCGCTGGAGTCGCCCCTTTACCGAAGCCCACGATCGGGAACCCTGCGACGATCGCGAGCGGGCTCGTCACGACGGCACCGCAGCCGTTCGCGAACGTCACCACCATCCGGCAGTCGATGATGCCTTGACCCTTGCACGCTTGGTCGGCGGCCCGAACGGCGTCGGCTTCCGTCGGGTGGTTGACCGAAAACGCGTAGACATTGCCCCACACGCTGAGGGAGACGGCGCCCCATTTGACCGGGTCGGCGGCGGCGGGCGGTGCCGCGAGCACGGCAGCGGCGCTCACCGACAGCGCGGCGACCGCAATGGACTTGTTGAACATGTGGTGTGTGCTTCCTCTGCGCGCCGATCAGGGTGCGGCGATCGCATGGAAGATACCGCAGCGCATGGACGCGAGGTCGCCCCAAAAACCTTGGGGTCACGGCAAACAGCGGGGCAGTCGCGAGAAGCGCGGTTCTCGTATCGTGTTGAGGCACAAACATGGTGGCCGGGCCACCGGGGCCCGGCCACTGAAGAGTCAGCTCGCTGAAAGAGGTTGCGAGCGTTCGATATCGGTCACCTCGCGTTCATTTCTGGTCGCAATCATCCCCGTCGCTGGCTCAGGCGTTGATCACCTGGGGTTCGCGTTCGTGGGCGATCTCGATCTTGCGAGGTTTGGCCTTTTCCGCGACCGGGATGGCAAGGCGCAGTACACCATTGCGGTAGTCGGCGCGGATGCGGTCGGTGTCGAGGCTTTCGCCGAGGAACAGTTGGCGGCTGAAGACACCGCGTGGGCGTTCCGCGGCGATCATGGATCGATCGGAGTCGATCGCGGGGCGCGAGGCGCGCACGGTCACCACATTGCGTTCGATGTCCAGGTCCAGTGATTCGGGGTCGATTCCGGGCAGGTCGAATTCGACGACGAACTCCTCGCCGTCGCGCCAGGCATCCATCGGCATCGCCGTCGGCCGTGCTGCTGTGCCGAACGCCTGCTGAGTCCAGCGGTCCAGATCACGGAACGGATCGGTTCGCATCAACATGGTCGCCACCTCCAACTACTCCATTCTCGGTAGGTTCTTCATCAGATAACCTCTGTCATCTGACATAGATATTATTTAGCACTCGACCTAGGTGAGTGCAAGTGCCGGAAACAAGTAATCTTGTAGACAGACGAAGGAATCGAGGACACGGATGGCCGCCCCGCACGACAACACACCATCGGCCGCCCAGGGCGTGTACGCGATCTCCGTGGCCGCGGAACTGGCAGGCATCGGCGTCCAGACCCTGCGCCTGTACGAGCAGCACGGCCTGATCGCGCCCGCCCGCAGCGCAGGCGGCACCCGCCGCTACAGCGGCGACGACCTGCACCGCCTGCACCGCATCACCACCCTCACCGACGAAGGCGTCAACCTCACCGCGGTAGCCCGCATCCTCGAACTCGAGGACGTCGTGGCGTCGCTGCGCGCGGAACGCGATCGCCTGCGCGCGAAACGAAAGTAGCCGGATTCGATTGCCTTGCTGCGCAATCGAATCCGGCCACCGGTGTGAATCTTGGTTAAGCGCTGCCACTTTCGATGAGGTCGAGGATCGGGTTGGATGCGGTGACCTCGACTCGACCGTTGTAGACCTCGATGCCGTGCGGGTTGTCGAAGCACTGCGCACCCTCGGCGACCTGCAAGACCACGACGACGTGATGGCTGCCGGGTGCGACACCGGTGATGACGAACTCCGGGTTGGGGGCCTGGGCGAGCGGCTTCTGAAGCTGACCGTCGATCAGGGCGTACGCGCTCCAGCACGGGTAGTCGGATTCCGCCGACACGGTGATCTTCCCTGGACCCCCGGTGACACGCGCGGCATCGGCGGCGGCAGCGGTGCCGGGGACTGCCAGCATCATCATCGCGGCAGCGAAACCTGTTGCCGCACTGGCGATCTTGAATTTTGTCATACACATGCTTAACACAACGAACATCTTCTGTGAAGACGTGACAATTGAGGGCTCGTACCAGCCGTCAATCGGTGAACATGAACGTTCTCGACGGGTCACTAGGGTCGTGAGAGACGTTAGGGGACAACCATGTTCGCGTATATGGCGCGTCGGCACGCGACGGTTCGGCGGTATCGGATGGCAGGTATCGCCGCGGCTTTGATGCTCGGTGTTGCAGCTTGCGAGCAGCCCGCTGACGAGAGCGCGTCGGGCGACAGCACTGCGGTTCTGCAGCGGGATCTGGACGCGATCACCGCGCTCGGCGTCAGTGGTGCGCAGGCGCGAGCGGTGGACGAGGCGGGTCGTAGCTCGGTGGCCGTGAGCGGGGTGGCGCAGGTCGGGACGGAGAAACCGGTGCCCGACGACGGGTATTTCCGGATTGCCAGTGCGACCAAGCCGATCGTTGCGACCGTGGTTCTGCAGCTGGTGGGCGAGGGGAAGTTGTCGCTGGAGGACAGCGTGGACAAGCATCTACCTGCGGTGGTCACCGGGGGCAACAAGATCACGGTTCGCCACTTGCTGCAGAACACCAGCGGGTTGCTCGACGACTATCCGGGCTTCGACTCCGAACAGCAGTATCTCGAGCACCGGTTCGACGCCTACTCGCGCGAGGAGTTGATCGAGCGGACGATGGCGGTAGCTCCCGCTTTCGCGCCCGGCGAAGGGTGGGCGTATTCGAATACGAACTTCCTGCTCGCCGAGTCGATCATCGAGAAGGTCACCGGCAACAACTGGCAGGCCGAGGCCGATCGGCGAATCTTCCAGGCACTGGACATGCGAAATTCGGTGTGGCCGAAGGGAAAAACCACCCTGCCCGACCCGCACGCCCGCGCCTACTCGGTGTTCGCGGGCACCACCGCCTTCGTCGACACCACCGAAATCCTCGACGGCACAGAGAATTTGATCTCCACCACCGCCGACATGAACACCTTCTACCGCGCGCTGCTGGGCGGCACACTGCTGCGCCCTGCCGAGCTGGACGAGATGAAGAAGACGGTCGAGGTCTCCGAGGAGATCGAAATGCTGTGGCCCGGTGGGCAATACGGCTTGGGTTTGGTGAAACGCCCGCTCCCCTGCGGCGGTGAGTACTGGGGACACGGTGGCGGCGATGCCGGATTCATCACCAGCGACGGCGTCACCGCAGACGGGAAACGCAGCGTCGTGGTCTCGCAGACCTCAGCCCTGCAGGAGAAGATGCTCGACCAGGAAGTGCGGGCGAGCGAGCTGGTCGGTCACGCGCTGTGCGGCGCGTGACCGCTCCGGACAACCGGAGCGATCACGCCGCGCGTCAGTGCTGGCACATCCATTCGGTGCCGTAATGCCCGGCATTGCCACCTTCGAGATGGACCCAGCGGCCGTCGCCTTCGCAGGGTGCGCCCGCGACCGGCGCGGAATCCGCCGGGGTGGAGGTCGGGGTGACGACGGGGGCGGGGGTGGTCGGCTCGGGGGTGCCCGCGCCATGGTTCGGGTTGGTGCAGATCGAGCCCTCGCACGGCACCCAGGTGCCGTTGCCGTTGGGATTCGGGATCGCGTCGGGGCCGACGTAGCTGCCGGCCGGGCAGCCCGGATCCTGATTCTTCGCGCAGTACTCCGCGCCCAGGTTGTTGCCGGTCGAGCCGTCGGCGCCACGCTGCTCGGTGGTGGGCTGCGGCGCAGCGGTGGTGGTCGCGGCCGGCGCTGCGGTGGTGGTGGCGGTCGTGGTGCTGGGCTTCGGCGACGGCGTCGAGCTGTCGTTGGAACACGCCGCAGCACCCAACACCAGGGTTGCCCCCGCCAGGATGGTCAACGAACGCTTCATCAAGTTGCGCATGGAAACTCGGTCCTCTGCTCATGTCGAGACGATGCCGCACTCGACCACCACGATTAACTACCGCGTTGCCGATTGTCGACAAACGCCCGAACAGATTGAACCACCCCGAAGCCCCGCCGGATGACATATCCGGCGGAAATCACATTTGTGCTGTTCCAGCCATCATCGCCGACCCCCACCTCCTGGCCGCCACCCGCATCAGCCAGTTAGCAGGTTGATTGCGCCAGTACTTGTCAGTGCCCTGGCGCACACTGTGCTCATGGCATACGACGAGGAGCTGGCCGAGCGGGTCAGAGAGTTCGTGTTCTCGTGCGGCGATCTCGCCGAGAAGAAGATGTTCGGCGGCCTCGCCTTCCTGATCGGCGGCAATATGGCCGTTGCCGCCAGCAGGAAGGGCGGGCTGCTGGTGCGCGTCGATCCCGCGGACAGCGCGGCGCTCATCGACGGTGAGGCGGTCGTTCCGATGGTGATGGGCGGGCGTGAAATGCACGGCTGGCTCTACGTCGCCCCCGAACTCGTCGAGGACGTCACCGCCCTACAGGAATGGGTCGCCCGCGGCGTCGACTTCGCCGCCGCACTCCCCCGAAAACGGTAGTGCTCAGTCGAGCTTAGTCGCGGTGATCTGCGTCAACAGACACAACCACCGCCCGTCCCGACGGGTGAACACGTCGGTGGTCCACTCATCGGCATCGAACCGAACCCCTTGATAGTGGGCAACATTGGTCGCCCGCGTAGTCAACAACGCCAGCTCCCCGTGATACCGAATCCGAGCCTGCCCCACCCGCTGCATCGCCGAATGCGTGAGATCCCCCGACCGAACGAACGACAAGAACCGCTCCCCCGTGGTCACCCCGTTCTCGGACACCATCACCCACTCGTCCGCCATGAACGACCCGATCCGATCAGCGTCATTGGCCACAATGGCCACCTGCCACTCATCGAGCACAGCCAAGAGTTCGTCATCAACCGACCGCTCGCCGGAAATCCGTGTTGTTGTCATAACCCCACGCTATGACCGCTCACCGTCGCCGTCTTGGACGATTGGAACCGCGGCATCGGTCTCCGGTAGGCGGTCGGCTCCCCAGCTGCGGCGGATGTAGCCCATCACGCGTTCCAGTTCCTCCGGGTCCACGGCTGCGGATTCGCCGGGTTCGAGGGGGTCGAAGTGGAAGATGTAGAGGCGGGAGGCGAATTGTTCGAAGGGTAGCGATGCTTCGCCGAAGCGTTCGCCGTGGCCTGCGGTGCCTACTACGACGCCGTCGCCCCAGTCTTGGCCGCTGTCGTTGTTGGGGTTGTAGAAGTAGACCCGCATCTGTTGTTGGGGGTCCAGGCTCACGCGCAGGATGGTGATGGCGTGCCAGCCGACGAAGCGGGCGCCGCTGTCGGTGACGGCGATGCCGGCGGGTTGGGGGTGGATCACGGGCTGGTTGCCGTTGTAGAAGGGGTGGTAGCCGGCGTAGAAGTGGCGTTGGAATTGGTCGAGGTCGGTGAGGTGGCCGGTGGTGACGTCGACGTTGATGCGGAAGCCGCGGCCGGACCACCAGCCGTGGAATTCGGGGTTGATCCAGCGGTGTGGGTCGCCGTCGCGGCCGAGGCAGCGTCGGCCCATTTCCGCGTAGATGCGGTCCAGGTGCGGGACGACCAGCAGCGAGACCGGGTCCAGGTCGGTCTGCAAGGGGGCCGCGTCGCCGTCGGGACGGGAGGACAGGGGTTGGCCTTCGAAATGCATGACGATTTCGTCGTCGCGGGCGGCCCAGACCAGGGTTTGCAGCAGATAGTCGGGGTCGTTGTAGGCCCACATCGATAATGCTCGCGCGGATTGGCAGGTGGGATTGTCGCCCTGCCCGATGCCCAACGGCAGCCCGAGCACCGACAGCATTCCCGACAGCAGCCAGGCCCGCGCGTGCGGCGTCGGGCCGAACACCTGGGTCAATCGCTGCTGGGAATACGGTGAAAGTCGCAGCGCCAGTTGACGCCACAGCGCGGGCGCGACCGGCGGTTGATACAGGATGCCGCGTTCGAGCATCAGTGTGAGCCCGTAGACGCACTGCGCGGTTTCGACATGCACGGCCTGGTCGATCAGGGCGTGGACCAGCTCGTGATAGCACAGCAGACTGTCGCGCCCGGTGCTGGACAAGCCCATCGCCTCACCGAGCAGGTACTCACCTCGGCCGAGCAGAAAGCGAAGCAGCACAGCGTGATACGGCGACACCAGACCGGTGTCGTGCATGGACCGCGCGAATCCTGTTGCCTCGTACTGCAACGCGCTGTCGTCCATGGATTCCAGTCGCGCAGCGTAGATTTCGACGCCGGGATCTTCCCTGCACCCCTCGGTCGTACCGTAGAGACTGCTGATCAACCGATCCGCTCCAAGACTGCTGGCACCCAGATCGACATCGGGATTCGCCCGCGCGACAGCGATCTGGGTGATCATCCGCTTGACCGAATCGACCTGAATGGGCCGCTGCCGCAGAATCCGCCAGATCTCGTCGACCAGATTCTCGAGCACCTTCTCGTACCCGACCTCGGCGACCAGATGGTGCAGCAACTCCCGCGACACCTGCGCCATCCGCCCCTGCTGCGCCCGCTCGGCCTCGGACGGCGGGGTGAACAGCAGCGACAGATTGACCGCAAGTACTTGGGAGAGATGATCATTGGCGTGCTCGGCGGAGATCGAAGGATGCTCGTAGTCGCCTTTGGCAACCGCGAGCAACCGCAGATCGCTGACCGCCTCGACCACCACGGTGTCGGGATTGGCGCTGCGCAACGAGCCGGTGCTCAGCGCCGGGATGAGGATCTGCGGTGTCGCCCAATCGGTACCGAGGAACAGACCCGCCGTCTCCAACTGTTCGGCGCGGTCGCGCACGGCGGCGCACCCACCGGGCAGCAACAGCACCCGCCGCAGCGCGTCCAGCACCCTGGGCAGTTTCACCTGCTTGCCGAAATCGCCTGCGTCGGACAGGGATCGCGTGGCGTGGTCCAGCGTCGCGAGGCGCCTGTCCAGGGTGGTTCCGCTGCTGTGTTGGCTCAATCGCCGATCCTCCCCGTGCACGCTGATCAGATGTAGAAGTCGAGTTCTTCTTGTCGCTTCAACAGATCCCGCAGAGCGTACGGATCCTCGCCGAAGAAATAGAGCAGGCCCCAGTGGTTGCCGAATGCGGTGCGTTTGGTGACTTTCTCGGCCTGCGGTGCGGTGAGTTCGTGCGATTCGAAGTAATCGTGATCTTCGGTTTCCGCAGGCACCGACAGTTCACTGACCACCTGCTTGCGCGGATACACCCCGAAGCACCCCGCGTGACCGGTGGCGTCCACGACTTCCTTCGGGAAGAACGCGTCGATTTCCTCGTCGGTGGTTTTCGGGTCGAAAGCCAGCACCAGGGCGTGATAGGCGTTGAACCCGTAGGTTCGTTCCAGCAGTTCGAACACCTTGAAACCCGGTGGCCGGTAGGCGACCTCGCCGAAATACATCTCCCCGTCGCTGGTGACGAAGTATTCGGGGTGGATGAAACCGAATTCGATATCGAAGGTCTTGATCAGCTTCTCGACCTGGCGGGTGATCTCGGGCCGGTACTTCTCCAGTTCGGGCGTGGCGGGCACGAACACCGAGTAGCCCAGCCGCACGTACTCGGAGATGTTCAGGAAGCAGATCTTGCCGTTGTGCACCCAGGCCTCGACGGCGAACTCCCAACCGTCCAGGTGCGATTCCATCAGCATCGGGAACTCGTCGTCGGGGATCGAGTCGATCTCGTCGGGGGTCCGAATGATCCGATGGCCCAGGCAGCCTGCCTTGTCGAACGCCTTGAGGTGGATCGGATCGTTGGGATCACCGTCGAGCTTGAGCAGGGTTTGATTGACCCGCTTCAGGAAGCGGATCACGTCGTCGCGTTCGTGCGCCTCTTCGAAGATGCCGACCCGGATACCGCCCAGTTGCGCGCGTCGCTTCATCAACGACTTGTCGCGCAGCAGCATGGCTTGCCCGAGCAGGCGGGGATTGTCCAGCAGGACGGAATTGATCGCGCCCGCCCATTCGACGGTTTCCTCGAAGATCGGAATCGCGACGTCGACGCCCTTGTCCTTCAGGGTTTCCGCGATCTCCATCGAGCGATCGTTGAGCCGCTCGAAATTCCAGGGAATATAGGGAATGTCGTGCTCTACACAATAGGGTTCCGCCCACTCCGGGGCGACCACAATATACCTTCTGTCGAAACGATCGATCGCCTCGACAGCGTTCAGACTCCACCCCAGCAGGGCGACATAACCTTTGTTCGGGTTTCGACTTTTCGATTCGTCCGCGGAAATCGACAAACCTTATCCCTTCTCGATCCACAGCCCGAACAGGCTGCTACCACCGAGAAATACCCGAGGCGGCCGACACCAACCATGACAATGCTGTGACCGGCCGCCGGGGGTCTATGCCGCGGGGAGGTCGATCAGGTCCGCCAGGTTCGCGCGGTGACGGTAGCCGGTGCCGAAGGTGAGTTGGTCGCTCTTGGCTCGCTTCAGGTAAAGGTGCGCCGGATATTCCCAGGTCATGCCGATTCCGCCGTGGAGTTGGATGCATTCCTCGGCCATGTGGACGGCGATGTCGCTGCAGTATGACTGGGCCAGCGCGAGGGCGATGTCGGTGTCGGCGTCACCGCGGGCGTAGGTGTCGGCGGCGTAGCGGGCCACCGACGCGGCCGACCCCAGCTCGAGATACAGGTCCGCGAGGCGGTGTTTGATCGCCTGGTAGGAGCCGATGGCTCGGCCGAACTGCTTGCGCTGCTTCACATATGCCAGCGTGGTCTCGAAGCACCAGCGCGCGAGACCGTACTGTTCGGAGGCCAGCAGCACGGCGCCGCAGCGGATGGCTTCGGCGACCGCTTCGGCGCCGTTGGTTCCGACTCGCACCGAGGGCACCGCGGCGAACGACAGGTCGGCCAGCGGCCTTGTCATGTCCAAGGACGGAACCGCGGTCACGGTGATTCCGGCGGCGTCGCGGTCGACCACGTGCAGCTCGAGACCGTCAGGACCGTGCGCTGGAACCACCAGCAGGTCGGCTTCCAGCGCACCGGCGACACTGGTCACCACGCCCGTCAACACACCGTCGACGACCAGCACTTGCGTGGAGACCGCGCCGGGCGCTGTCGACAACGGAACCGCAAGTGCCGCAGTGCGATTGCCCTCGGCGAGTTCGCGAACCAGCGCGGTGTCACCCGCGCGAAGCAATGCCACCGTCGCCAACACCGCACTGGTGAGAAACGGCACCGGCGCCACGGCCCGCCCGATCTCCTCCATCACGACCGCGGCTTCCCGCGCACCGGCGCCCGCGCCACCGAGTTCCTCGGGCACCAGCAATCCGGCAACGCCCAGATCGCGAGCCAGTTCCGTCCACAACGGCGAAAAGTCGTGCGGTGCACCGTCATAGACACTGGTCACCGCAGCGGGCGGACACCGATCGGTGAGCAGTTTGCGGACGCTGTCGCGCAGCGCCTCTTCGGTATCGGAATAGGCGAAGTCGGCGGTGCTCATCGGGGCAGGTCCTTCCAGGCAATGTTCTTGTCGACGCGATGCTCCGGCGGCAGACCCAGCACCCGCTCGGCGATGACGTTGCGCAGGATCTCCGAGGTACCACCCTCGATCGAGTTACCTTTCGCGCGCAGGTAGCGGTAACCCGTTCCGCGACCGGTGAAGTCGGTGCGTTCGGGTCGACGCATCGTCCAATCGTCGTAGCGCAGACCGGATTCGGCGTGCAGTTCGATGTCGAAGCCCGAAAGTTGTTGTGCCAGGCGGGCAAAAGCTAGTTTCATCGCGGAACCTTCGGGCCCCGGCTGTCCGGCGGCCAACTGCTGACGCAACCGCATCCCCGTCAGCCGGGTGACCTCGGACTCCACCCACAGTTGCAGCAACTGGTCGTGCATGGCCGGATCACGCAGCTGCGGTTCGTCGCGCCAGGCCTGCGCCACCTTGCCGATCATGCCGCCCTCGCGCGGCGCACCGGAGCCGATCGCCACCCGTTCGTTGTTCAGCGTCGTGGTGGTCACCCGCCACCCCTCCCCCACGGCACCGAGTCGGTTCTCGTCCGGAATCCGCACCCCGGTGAGGAAGACCTCGTTGAACTCCGCTTCACCGGTGATCTGCCGCAGCGGACGAATATCGACACCGGGGTCGCTCATATTGCACAGAAAGTACGTCAGCCCAGCGTGTTTGGGCACCGACGGGTCGGTGCGCGCGACCAGGATCGCCAGCTGCGCGTTCTGCGCGCCCGACGTCCACACCTTCTGCCCGTCCACGATCCAGTCCGCGCCGTCGCGCACCGCCCGCGTGGCCACCGCCGCCAGATCCGATCCGGCACCGGGCTCACTGAACAGCTGGCAGTAGATGTGTTCACCGATGAACAACGGCCGCAGGAACTTTCGCTTCTGCTCCTCTGTGCCGAAGGCGGCGATGGTCGGCGCGGCCATGCCCAAGCCGATCCCGTTGCGCCCCGTCGCCGGGCCCGGCGCACCGGCCGCGGCCAGCGCCGCGTCGACGTCACCCTGATAGGTCTGCGCCAGCCCGAGCCCGCCGTGCCCCACCGGATAATGGACCCAGGCCAACCCCGCGTCGAACCGTGCGCCGAGAAACTCGGTCTCGTCGGCCGGGTCGTTGGCCGCGAGCAATGCCGCGATCCGCCTGGTCAGGTCGTCCTTGATGACGTCAGTCAACTCATCGCCCTCGAAATCCACTCTCGCAATGGGTGCAATCCCTACTGGGTATAGTTGAAGTCGGCGTCAATTTCAAGAGTTCGGGGACCGTCGAGCCTCCAGCTCACGCCGCATCTCGTCGATCTCGTCGCGCTCGGGAACATCCCCGCCACCATCGGGCATGAAGCGACCGCTGTCGCGCCACTGCACCGCGGCATCGAAGCCGTGCTCCTGCGCGAAGTCCACGAACCAGCGGCCCTCGGGCGAGTGCCGAGTGATGCCGTCGAAGAGGATGGCCATGTTCTGGGTGCTCTGCAGGCCCATGTTGTCGTAGGCCTGGTTGATCATCATCTTCTGCATGACCAGCTGGTTGGTCGGCACGCCCGACATCCGCCGCGCCAGGCGATCGACCGCGGCGTCGAGTTCGTCGGCGGGCACGGCGTCGATCACCAGTCCCCATCGCTCGGCCTTGATCCCGTCGATGGTGTCGCCGGTGAGCAGCATCCGCTTGGCCCGTTCCGCGCCCAGTCGATAGACCCACATCGCCGTGGTCGGACAGCCCCAGATTCGCGCGGGCATATAACCGATCCGCGCGTCCTGCGCCATCACGACCATGTCGCACGCCAAGGCGATGTCGGAACCACCGGCAACCGCGTACCCGTGCACCTTCGCGATCGTCGGCTTCGGCGAACGCCACAGCGACAGGAAGTAGTCGGTCACTATCTTCATTGCCCGGAAGTCCTTGATCGGATCCCACACGGGCCCTTGATGTCCCGCGCCACCCTCGGCGTAGATCTTCAGGTCGTAACCGGCGCAGAACGCCCGCCCGGCTCCCTGCAACACGATGACCCGAACCTCGTCATCGGCGTTCGCGTCGGCGACGGCTTCGCTGATCTCGCGCGCCATCTCGGCGGTGATCGCGTTCAGTCGGTCCGGGCGGTTCAAGGTGAGGTAGGCGATGCGATCACGCACCTCAGAGAAGACGGTATTGCCCTGGTACGCCATGGGATTCCCCCTGTATTCGCAGTGATGTGCGCCATGTTTCCACAGCCGGTCCCGACTCAGCGGCGCTTACGGCCGTCCTCGCACCGCACCGCTGAACTACCCTCATGCCATGCCCGAACCGCAGGCCCCGCCCCCGCCGCGCAACGGCATGGGGTTGGCAGCGCTGATCCTGGGCATCACCGCCTGCGTCTTCTCGTTCATTCCGTTTCTCAGCGAGTTCCTCGCCGCGCCCGCCGCTGTCGGCGCCGTGGCCGCGGCGTTCATCAGCTGGGACCGCATCGAGCACGGCAAGGCCACCAACCGCGCCGACACCATCGCGGGCGGGATCCTCGGCGCGCTGGCCCTCTCGGTGATCGTGCTCGTGTACTTGGCAACACACGGCAGCAACTCCGGGTAACAGGCGGCTCGCGCGCTACGTTGACCGAATGACCGTCGTCGAAGCCGCTGTCCCGGTCCGTCGTTGGCCCCTGTTGGCGCTGGCCGCGACGGTCATCGCCGCGCTGACCTACCTACTCGCGGTATGGACAACAACCGGGCAGGCGTTGGAGAACGCCGCCCTGCGCGGAGCGGATCAGGCGGCAACGCGCGATGCCACGGCGGCGTCGCAGCACCTGGCGCAGATCACCGTGTATTCGCTGGTCATCGCGGTGGTGGTGATCGCGGCGATCGGGGCGGTGCGGCGGCGCGTGGACTTGATGGTGGCCGGGGTGGGGATCATCGTCACCGGGCAGGTGGTGGTGCAGGGGCTGAAACGATACATCCTCCCGCGGCCCGAATTGGTCGAAGTGACAGGGCATTTCGCGGCCAACAGCCTGCCCAGCGGGCACACCACCATCGCGATGACCGTGCTGTTCGCGACCTTGATCGTGGTGCCCTATCGATGGCGGGGCCTGGCCATGCTCGTGGTGTTGACCTGGGCGGTCAGCATCGGGCACTACACACTCACCGCGAAATGGCACCGGCTCAGCGACACCCTCGCCGCCGACGCGATCTCGCTGGCGATCGCGTGCCTGTTCTCCTGGTGGCTGGTGCGTCGCGGGTCGGTTCGCCGATATACCGGGCGGGCGAAGGTGATTCCGGTGGTGGTCACGGTGTTGATGGTGGGCTCGGCGCTGCTCACGCTGGCGATGGGCGCGGTGCTGTGGGGTGTGCCGCTGGCCGAGGAAGGCGTGCACACCGTGATCGACGACGACGAGTGGAACATCTACCTCGGCGCAACAGCTTTCGCGTCGGCCGGATCGGTGCTGACCGCGCTGACATTTCTCGCCGCGTGGCGTCGCCTCGAACCGTGACCGTTGTCGCCGGGGTGCACGCGGGCAGTGGAGTCCGTAGCCTGAAAAACGTGATTACTCTCAAGAAGGAAGACGGCGCAGCCGATCTCGCCGGTATCACCAAGATGAGCGTGGGGGTGAGTTGGGATCCGTCGGCGGGTGCCAGCGGTGGAATTCTCGGAATGGCGCGGCGCAAGCGCGGTGTCGACCTCGACCTGATCGCCATTCTCATGCAGGGCAGCGAGCCGGTGCGCTTCGCAGGCCTGGATTCCCTGGACCCCATCGGCAACAACGCCGTACTGCACACCGGTGACGAGCAGACCGGTGCGGCCGTGGGCGACGACGAAACCGTGCACGTGACATTCGCCGATATTCCGTCCAGCATCGACGGAATCGTGTTCGTCGCGGCGGCATTCAAGAAGGGCTCCTCTTTCGAAAAGGCGAACAACGTTTCGTTCAAGATCTACGACGCCACCGGCGGCGACACCCAGCCCGTGGCCGATATCTGGCCGTCGCTGCTGGGCTCCGACAACGCCAACGCGATCGCACGGACCTTCCGCAACGGCGCGATCTGGCAGCTCGAGGTCCTCGACCGCAAGGGCAAGATCAAGCAGGGTGACCGGCAGGCTCTGCTGCGGTTCGCCCTCGGATAACCACAGCCTCCACAACGAAGGGGCCCGGCGGGTGACGCGCCGCGCCCCTTTGTTGTCTCCACCGCGAAGTCGCACTGTCTTCGCACATGTGCGACATCGGCGAATTTCGTCAAGGGCACGCGATTTCGGTGTTCCCTGAATAGTTGCTGCGATACGGTTTTCCGCATGGACGACATCGAGTTGGATTTGCCGAGCGTGCCTACTTCACACAACGCCGGACGCATTCTGGAAATCGGCGCGGTGGGCCTGCGCAACCCCCTGCCCATCGACGGCGAACAAACCCACTGCTACGTGTGCTGCGTCGACGGCACCACTTTGCAACTCCCGGATTCCCTACAGAACTGGGCCATGCAAACCCTCGCCGCGAACTTCGACCTCCGCGCCACCGGCCTGCCGTCGCTGTTCCCCTGCCGCTTCGAATTCGGCATCCGCGACGGCGCCGCCTACGCCATCCCGGTCACCCAGCGGTCGGAGCGCGAGAAAGCGAACGCCTGAACTGGAGCGCCTATCGTCACCCTCATGCACGAGGCGCTCACCTACGAACCCGTCGGCGCGACCAGCCCCGCCGACGACGACTGGACCGGCGAATATCCCGGTTTCCGCCGGTTCGAGACCACGGTGGTGATCGGCCATGGCGCGCAGGTATGGACTGCGGCATCGGCAGCGCTGATGCGGTGGAGTATCAAGCGGCGCAGTGGTTTTCGCGTGTCCCCGGACGGGCCGGTGACGGCTGGCGCGCAGTACCGGATCAGCGCGGGATGGGGACGGCTGTCCATCCACGAACCGGTTCGCGTGGTCGCAGTGGTCGCCACCGACAACCGGTGTGGGTTCGCGTATGGCACCCTGCCAGGGCATCCGGTGAGCGGCGAGGAAGCCTTTGTCGTCCACCGTGATTCGGACGGTACCGTTTCGCTGACCCTGCGGTCGTTGACCAGACCGGCACCGGCTGGACCTTGGCGTTTCGCCTTTCCGATACTGCTTGTCGCGCAACGGTTCTACCGTCGCCGATATCTGCGTGCGTTGATGAATTAGGCGATCGGGGGTAGGTGGACGACCTGGCCCGCGTAGGCCAGGCCCGCGCCGAAGCCCAGTAGCAGGGCGGTGTCGCCGGGGTTGGCGGCGCCGGAGCGGAGCAGTTGTTCCATGGCCATCGGGATCGAGGCGGCGCTGGTGTTGCCGGTGTCGATGATGTCGCGGGCTACGGCGACCGTGTCGGGCAGGTCTAGGGTGCGGACCAGGGCGTCGGTGATGCGGATGTTGGCCTGGTGCGGGACGAACGCGTCCAGGTCGGCGGCGGTGATGCCCGCGTTGTCGAGTGCCGCGCGGCAGGCCTGCTCCAAAAATGTGACAGCCCAACGGAATACCTCGGTGCCGTTCATCCGGATGTACGGGCGCTGCGAGGTGCCGCCGCTGGCTTCGGCCTCGGCGACTTCGGCGAAGTATTGCGCGAAGTCCTTGTCCTGCTTGATCGCCGAGGTGCGGCTACCGTCGGAGCCCCACGCGACCGGGCCGATCCCCTCCTGCTCGGCCGCGCCGACGACCACCGCGCCCGCGCCGTCGGCGAAGATGAACGCGCAACTACGGTCGGTGGTGTCGAGCAGATCCGACAGCCGCTCCACCCCGATCACCAGCACATTCCGCGCCTGACCCGCGCGCACCAGATTCGCCGCGTCGGCCAGCGCGTAACAGAAACCCGCGCACCCCGCGGAAACGTCGTACGCTGCGGTGTCGTGCATACCGAGTTCGGTGGCCACCACCGCGCCCGCCGACGGGCCAAGCACCATCTGCGACGACGTCGCCAGCACCACCGCATCCACCTGGTCGGCGTCGAGCCCGGCCGCCTTCAACGCGTCCCTGGCAGCCGCCACGCTCATCGACACGATCGTCTCGTCGGGTTCGGCCCAATGCCGGGCGGCGATCCCGGAACGGGTCTTGATCCACTCGTCCGAGGACTCGATCGCCTCGACGATCTCGGAGTTGGGCACAACGCGACGCGGCCGATATACACCGAGACCACAGATTCCCGCGTGGGTGACCGGAACCGCGGTGGCGATAGGGGTGGGCATGACATCCTCTCCGCATGAACCGATCGGTTCACGTAGGAATAGGTCTAACATGAACCGATCGGTTCAATCAAGGGGTAGGAGGAGATCGGATGGCAGCCGGACCGCGCGCCCGACTCATCGAACACACCATCAGCACCGTCCAGGAACACGGCGTCCACGCGGCAGCGCTGAGTGAACTGCTCAAGCGCAGCAACACGTCGCGCAACTCGCTGTATCAGCACTTCCCTTCGGGCAAAGGCGAATTGGTGCAGACCGCGGCGCGGATCGTGGCGCGACTGGTGTACTCACACGTGAGCGCGATGGCCGACGCATTGCAGACCGCGCCTTCCGCGCAGCAGTGGTTGACCGATCTGCTCGCCTTCTGGCGGGTGCCGCTGGAGAAGTCCGACTATGCGGCGGGGTCGTTCATGATGGCCGCGGCGTTGGACGAACTGGACCCCGGATTGCAGTCCATCGCAGGTCAGGCGTTTGCCGAGTGGACCGCTAGGCTGGCGGACGGGATCGTGGCCGCGGGGATCGAGCGGTCCACTGCGGTGTCGCTGGCGGGGTTTCTGCTCACCACTATCGAGGGCACGATTGTGCACAGTCGGGCGCTGAAGTCACCGCATCCGTTCGACCAGGCGGTTACGCAGTTGACGATTCTGTTCAACGTGCATCTGTCCGCGCGCTGAGTTCACGAAATGCTGTGTGCCGCATCGAGTTCGGCGCGCAGCGTGGTGATGATCCGGCGGCGGGCGTGTGCGCCTTCCGCGGTGGGGGTCAGCGGGTAGACGTGCACGAGGCCGGGTTCCTCGTTGTAGTCGAGGTCGACGTCGGCCTGGCGCATCTTCGCCGCCAACAGTCGGGCGTCGGGGTTGAGTATGTCGTGCGTGCCGGTGAACACGGTCACCGCACCCAACCCTTCGAAGTCGCCGAAAAGCGGGCTGACCAGGGGGTCTTTCATCGACAGTTCGCCGCTCCACAGCCTGCCGAACACCAAGCCGCCGTCACGCCCCAGCCACGGGTCGCGCAGCAGGACGTCGTCGATCTCGGGATTTTCCAGGGTGAGGTCGAGTGCAGGCGAGATCAGGATCGTCCGGGGCACGGTGTGGCCGGCGTCGCGCAGGTGCAGGGCCGCCGACAGTGCGATCTGACCGCCCGCCGAATCGCCGGCGAGGAAGGTCGGGCCGTACCGTTCGGCCGCCGCGGTGACCAGGTCGGCGACGCGCGGAACCACCTGCGCCGCGGTGCCGAACGGGATCAGCGGGTAGATCGGAACCGTCACCACCAGATGGGTCTGTGCGGCGATGCGGGCCGCGAGTTGCCAATGGGCCGAAGCGATTTCGCCCACCCAGCCGCCACCGTGCGCGTACACCAGGCCGCCGCGGGAGATCCCGTCCGACGGGGTCAGCGTGTAGATCGGCCAGCCACGGTCGTGCACCACCGAGACCTCGACACCGCGAAGTCTGGCCGACGGACCGTAGGCGACCGGCCGCAACGCCCGCTCACGCACATACGCCGTCGCCCGTTCGGCGTCGAGATAGTTCCGGTTGCGCCGGGTGACCCGCAGCAATCCCGGAATCACGAACCGACTCATCACACCGGGCACCGCGACCTCCACTCCACGACACCGGCTCGAGCATCACCGGTGCCCGCCAAGTTACTCCGTGCCGGGGTCAGCCCAGCGGTTGCTCGGTGACATCGGTGCGCAAACTGGTGCCGTTGAGGTCCAGATACAGCACCCCTTCGGTGACCGACAGGGTGGCGGTATTGCGCCGGTCCACCAGCGCCGCCGCCTCGTCGATGAACGCGCGATCGAAACTGACCAGCGGAATCTGCGCGGCGTTGTGAATCTTTTTGCCCGCATACTGCGCGAGCACCTTCGCCGGATCCCGATGGGTGTAAACCACCGCCCGACCAGCGAGTTTGCTCCCCCGATGAATCCGATCCGCGTCCGGCGCCCCCACCTCGATCCACGCGGTGGTCCGCCCCGTCATATCCCGCACCTGCACCGCGGGCTCATCGGTAGCCGAAATCCCCCCATCGCTGAACACGATCCCCTCCTCATACTGCAAGCAGTAGGCGAGGATCCGGGTGATCATGTATTCCGCCGTCTCCGAAGGATGCCGAGCGACCCGCAATTCCAGATCCTCATACACCCCCCGATCCACATCGGCGAGCTGAACGGCGAAGTTGTGCAGTGTTGCGCTGAGTGCCATAGGAGGTCCGAGCCTACCGGTCGCTACGAACCCACCCACCGCCACCAGCACATTTTCACCGTAAGCGATTGATAGCCAAATGATTTGACGGGCACGCGTGGAGCGCTCTACTGTCCTCGCGTGCCACGCACCCATTCCGCTGCGCTCGCTAGATGGTCCAATCGACGCTGCGCCGCACTCGACAGCTTGGAAGCAGTCCATGGTGCTGTCACGGGTCGGCGCCGTGGACGCCAGTACGCGACCGAACATTTGAACCTGGCCCTGTTCGTCAGTCTCGCGGCAGAGTTCCAGGGCTACTGCCGTGACCTCCACGACGACGCAGCAAATGTCTTCGCGCTCAGTCTCGGCCCTGCGACCGACCCTCGAATCACCGCTCTGCGGGCAACCCTCGTTCGTGGGCGGAAGCTCGATCAGGGCAACGCACAGCCGAGCGCACTCGGCGCGGACTTCCAACTCCTCGGATTCCCACTGTGGTCAGCGGTGCATGCCGCCTACCCATCGCGGGGCAAGGGCTGGAACGCGACTCTGACCAGCTTGAACAGTGCACGCAACGCCATCGCACATCGCAATGACGCCCAGCTGGCCGCAGTAAAAGCAGCACAACCGCTCGACCTGGCCACCTTCAAACGATGGCGCCGATCGTTGGACGGCGCTGCCACTGGATTCGACAAAGTGACCGGGGCATACTTGACAGAGGTAGCAAGCACCGGCTGGCACGGATAGGAGGTGGGCTCGATGGCAAAGGCGAAGAACACCGAGGTGAAGCCGGGAGATCCGGTCCGAGTCCGATGGAGCCTGTATGTGATGGATGCGGTGGTGACCAGCGTCTCGGGCGACAACGTCCACGTCACATTTTCAGTCGAAGGTTCCGACGAGCCCGTCAATGGCTTGTACCGCAAGAGCGAGCTGCTCGCCGCTTAGCTTCACCTATTGTCGAGCAGCTCCCTCGGGGCGGCTTGGCGCCACGAGTCGGTGACGATGGCCTGCAACTCCTCGCGGTCGTCGAGGGCAGCCAACCGGACCCGCACCCAAGGGTTGCCCGCCTCGTGCGACGCGATCCAGAACTTCGCAGGCTCGGCGAGCACCAGCTCATCACGCTCGACGATCGGACACCGCACCGCCATCGAGGTCTCCTCCTCCGGCAACGTGAGGAACAACTTGCCCGCGACCTTGAAAATCGGCATACCCCAAGCGAATTGCTCTGCGGTCTGTGGCAGCGACAGGACGTAGGCGCGGACGTCATCCCCGGTGACATTCATGGTCTGATCATCGCAGGACCCACCGACATACTGCCTGTCCTGCAAGTCGATACCGACCCGATGAAGCCTCAGCGCTCGCCGAGCAGTGCGGTCCAGCCGACGCGGATCGGGGTGACGAACCTGTCGGTCCATGCGGGCAGGGTGGTGGTGTGGTTGCGGAAAGCGCGCAGTTCGGGGGTTTCGGCAACCTCGAACCAGTGCTTCGAGGCGGGGCGGTCGAGCAGGACGATCATCGCCACCGACGTGACGACGATCGGGAGGGTGAGCACGCCGAGTGCGGCGAACGGGATCACCAGTGCTGCCCCGTACCAGCCCAGTGCGTGCGCGTATCGCGAACGCTGGGTGAAACTCAGGGTGAACGCAGCCAGCAGGACCGTCAGCGGCCAGGCGATGAGCACGCTGCCTGCCATGCCGACCATCGGCGATTGCGGGGGGAGGATGGCCGCGGCTGTCACGGCGAGCACGACGGCCCCGGTGCCATAGATCAACTGCCACACCGCCAACTGTTGTGCGCGCCGAACCTGTCGTGGGCGCCCGCCCAACGAATCCAGTTCCAACGCAACCGAATCGACCACACCCATACCGAGCATCGAGCGTCTACCCTTCACAGCTCACCGCGGGGTCGGATGACCCCATGGACAACTGGCTGACAGTAGTCGCCGTTCTGGTGTTCGGCTACCCGAGTTCCGTTCTGCGGGAACTGAATTCAGTCGGCGATCGCGACCTTGGCGCGGGCGCGGGCGGCGGTGATTCGGCGGCCGATTACTCCGTGACGGGGAGCGAAGAGGTAAACGAACGCGAAGGCGACGCCCTGGGTGACGACGACCATGCCGCCGGCGGCGGTGTCGAGGTGGTAGCTGATGTAGAGGCCGGTGACCGCGCACAGGACCGAGATGGTGGGGGCGATGATCAGCATGTGGGAGAAGCGGTCGGTGAGTAGGTAGGCGGTGGCGCCGGGGATGATGAGCATGGCTACCACCAGGACCACGCCGACGGCTTGTAGGGCCACTACCGAGGTCAGGGCCAACAGGGCCAGCAGGGCCGTGCCCAGGATTCGGGGGTTGAGGCCGATGGCGTGGGCGTGGGTGGGGTCGAAGGCGTAGAGGGTGAAGTCGCGGCGTTTGAGCAGCAGGGCGATCAGCACGATCGCGGCCAGGATCATGATCTGGATCATTTCGCCGCGGCTCACGCCGAGCAGGTTGCCGAAAACGATGTGGTTCAAGTCGGTTTGGCTGGGGGTCTTCGAGATCAGGACCAGACCGAAGGCGAACAGTGTGGTGAACACGATGCCGATCGCGGCGTCCTCTTTCACGCGACTGGTGTCGCGCACCACGCCGATCAACGCCACCGCGAGGAACCCGAAGATCACCGCGCCTACCGCGAACGGCCAGCCCACGATGTAGGCCAGCACCACGCCGGGAAGTACCGCGTGCGACACGGCGTCGCCCATCAGCGACCAGCCGATCAGCACCAACCAGCACGACAGCACCGCGCACACGAGCGCGGCGGTGACCGTGGTCGCCAACGCGTGCACCATGAACGGGTAGCGCAGCGGTTCGATGAAGAACTCCTCGAGGCTCATCGGTTCTCCTCCACATCGAGGCCGAAGGCCTTGGCCAAGTTCTCCGGCCGCAACACCACCGCGGGGTCGCCGTGTTCGAGCACCCGGCGGTTCAAAAGCACTGCCTCGTCGGCTAATTGAGGCAGGGCGTGCAGGTCGTGGGTGGACACCAGGATGGTGGCGCCGTCGGCGGCGAGGTCGCGCAGCAGCGCCGTAATGGTCGCCTCGGACCGCTTGTCGACACCGGCGAACGGTTCGTCGAGCAACAGAATCGTGGCCTCCTGGGCGATGCCGCGCGCCACGAACGTGCGCTTCTTCTGACCACCGGACAGCTGGCCGATCTGCCGGTCGGCCAGCTCGGTGAGGTCGACGCGAGCCAGTGCCTCGTCAACGGCGGCACGATCAGCTTTGCTCGCCCGACGGGTGAACCCCATTTTCCCGTAGCGCCCGGTCATCACCACGTCGCGCACCGACAGCGGAAAACTCCAGTCCACATCCTCGGACTGCGGCACGTACCCGAGACTGCCCGCCTTGCGTGCGGCGGCGGGCGCGGCGCCGTTGATCAGCACCCGGCCACGATCGGGCGCGACCAGGCCCATCACGGTTTTGAACAGGGTCGATTTGCCCGAACCGTTCATGCCGATCAGCCCGCAGACCCGGCCCGACTTCAAGGTCAGTTCGACGTTGTCGAGGGCGAGCACGTCACCGTAATGGACTGTCACGTCCTGGATTTCGACTACCGGCGCGGTCATTTCGGAGCTCCGGACAGCGCTGTGGCGATGACGTTCGCGTCGTGGCGGATCAGGTCCAGGTAGGTCGGCACGGGCCCGTCGGCTTCGGACAGCGAATCGACGTAGAGCACGCCGCCGAATCGCGAACCGGACGCTTCGACCACGCGCTGCATCGGCGCGTCGGACACCGTCGATTCACAGAACACCGCGGGCACCCGACGTTGACGCACGAAGTCGATGGTCGAGCCGATCTGCTGCGGGGTGGCCTGCTGTTCGGCGTTGACCGGCCAGATGTATTTCTCGGTCAGGCCGGCATCGCGAGCGAGGTAGGAGAACGCGCCCTCGCAGGTGACCAGGGCGCGTTGGTCGGCGGGCAGCGCGTTCACCGCGGCGACCAGATCGTCGCGCACCGCGCCGAGCTGGGTTTTGTAGGCGTCACCGTTGGCACGGTAGGCGTCGGCGTGTTCGGGGTCGAGGTCGGTGAACGCGCGGACCATGTTGTCGACATAGATCTGCGCGTTCACCGGTGACATCCAGGCGTGCGGGTTGGGTTTGCCGCGGTAGGCGTCTTCGCCGATGTTCATCGGGGTCACGCCGTCGCTGACCACCGCGTGCGGCACGTCGAGGTCGGCGACGAACTGACCGAACCAGGCCTCGAGGTTGAGCCCGTTGTCCAGGATCAGATCGGCCTTGGCGGCCTTTTTGATGTCGCCCGGCGTCGGCTCGTAACCGTGGATCTCGGCGCCCACCTTGGTGATCGATTCCACCCGCAGGTGCTCGCCTGCCACATTGCGTGCCATGTCGGCGAGCACGGTGAAGGTCGTGAGGACCACCTTCTTGCCGTCGTCCTCTGCGGAGGTGATGCCACCGCAGCCGGTGAGCGCGAACGCCAGGACACTCAAAACAGACGCCGCGAGTACTCGGCGTCGCACCGGCGAACGGTGGAACCCAACCTTCATCCCAAAATTATATTGTTCGGGTCGCCGAACTTTCAAGTTTTGGGCTTTAAACAGCCACGTAGACGGCTCAGGATGCCCAAGGCGGGGTGAAAGTCGAGCCATCGGGCAGTTCCCCGGCGAAGCCGACGCACGCGGTGACCATCAGGACAGCGGGTTCGCTGGTCGAGTTGGAGATTCCGATCATCGAACCGGCTGGCGCGACCGCAGCGTCGCCCGGTTTCATCGGCGCGGAGTCACCGTCGATCGACATGGTCACCTCGCCCGACAGCAGCACGAACGCCTCCTCCCCCAGGATGCGGTGCGGCAGGCCGACCGAATCGGCGGCGATCTCGGTCTGCCACACGCACAGCTCGGCACTGCCGGTTCCT
Source organism: Nocardia sp. NPDC058640 (assembly GCF_042716995.1). Taxonomy (NCBI): domain Bacteria; kingdom Bacillati; phylum Actinomycetota; class Actinomycetes; order Mycobacteriales; family Nocardiaceae; genus Nocardia; species Nocardia sp. NPDC058640. The sequence continues at coordinate 24,157 of NZ_JBHXRG010000037.1, read as the reverse complement.
GGGCGGATCAGGGACGTGAAGCGGGCGTTGTGCAGCTCGTGCACCTGGGCGTCGGTGGCGTGGATTACCGGCATTCGAACCTCCATAAGGTCAAGTAACTTGTCTATATAGTCAATTAGGTTGACCATCCTGTCAAGTGCCACAATGACTGTCGTGCCGGAAAACGCAGATCTACCCCTGCTGCTGCTCGCCGCGGCGGCCGAGGTGACCGACGCCGTGCAGGCGGGCGTCGCGGCGGCGGGCTTCACCGATGTGCGGCCCACGCACGGGTACGCCTTCGCGCGGATGGCACCGCACGGCGCGACGGTCGGCGAGCTCGCCGAACACCTCGGCGTCACCAAACAGGCCGCCAGCCAGCTCGTCGACGAGCTGGTCACCAAGGGTTACGCCGACCGCAATCCGCACCCGCGTGATGCGCGCGCCCGGCTGATCACGCTCACCGACCGCGGCTGGGCGTGCACGCGCGCCGCCGACGCCGCCCTGGCGGATTTCACTCGACATTGGTCCGACGCCCTCGGCCCCACCGCGCTCGCCCAGGTCAGGAAGGGTTTGGCGCGTGTGGTCACGCCCGGTCGGGTGCGCCCGAGCTGGTGAATCGTCACCACCGCCGTAACCAATCGGGGTGCGGCGGCGATTTCATACCGGATATCCAATAATCCGAAGAACAGGATTTTCAAAACCTGCGCGAGGTCGCGGCGCGCGGAATACTCTCGAAGCGAGCGGTGACGCGCCACCGCAGCACTCAGACTGAAAGGTCTGGGTCCCGCACTCGTCACGTCACCCGTTCCCCCTCGATCTCGGAGGATCAATGTCAGCACTGGCCACTACCGTCGACACCGTCACCCGGCACAAGTACGAGCGACTGCAGTACACCGGTTCGGCCGGCGTCGTCGCCTCGCTCGAAGACGCGCGCCTGGTCGACCGGTGGCGCATCGATCACCCCGGCTGGGATGGCGAGCACTGGGCTTTCGACGCGGGCACCGACAGCCCCGGCCGCCTGCGTCCGATCAACGTCGCGACCCGCAACAACTGATCAGGCAGCACCCGCGGCGGCGCGACGGTCGGTGATCCGCGGGAACGGGCTGGCCGCTTCCAGCTGGTAGGCCAGATCGAGCAGGGTCCGCTCGTCACCGCGACGACCGGCCAGCTGCACCGAACCGGGCAGACCGGTGGGCAGCAGGCCGTGCGGCAGCGAAATGCCAGGGGCCCCACCGACGTTGTTGAGCGGGGTGAAGCCCGCGTAGTCGGCCAGTTTGGTGAACAGTTGGTCGAACGGCTGGCCCGGCGCGAGTTCGCCGATGCGCGGCGCGGGATGCGCCAACACCGGGGTCAGCAGCACGTCGACCTGCGCGAAATGCTTGTCGTAGGTGGCCGGACCGCTGCGCAACCGCCACGCCGACGCCGCCGCACCCAGCGGATTGCGCTTGACCAGCCCGATCAGACCGGTGGTGAACGGGTCGAGCTTGCTCGCGTCGAAGTGACCGCGGTGGCCCAGTCGGAACGACAGGGTCATCGCGGCGGCCATGAAAGCCCAGTACTGCTTGAAATCCTCGATGAACTGCGGGTCGACTTCCAGGCGCATCTCGACGATCTCGTGGCCCAGACCTGCCATGACCTTCGCCGCTGAAGCCAGGATCGCGCCGTTGTCGGGATGCACCGGGCGGCCCAAGATGTCCGCGGTGATCAGGCCGATCCGCAGTCGGCGCGCGCTCGGACCTTCGACCAGGCCCACCGGCTCGAGCTTCGGATTCGCGCCGAACTGTTCGACGGCGGCGAGGTAGTGCGCGGTGTCGCGGACCGAGCGGGTGACCACGCCCTCGGCGAGCAGGTTGACCGGCAGTCGACGCGCGCCCGGCTGGTCGAGCAGGCGGTTGCGGGTGGCTTTCAGGCCCACCAGGCCGTTGGCCGCGGCCGGGATCCGGATCGAACCGCCGCCGTCGTTGGCGTGCGCGATCGGCACCACACCGGCGGCGACCAGTGCGGCCGAACCGCCCGAGGACGCGCCCGCCGAGTACTCCGGATTCCACGGGTTGCGGGTCGGGGCTCGGTGCAGGAACTCGGTGCTGGCGGTGAGGCCGAATTCCGGCAGGGTCGACTTGCCGAGCACGATCACGCCCGAATGCAGGAACTGCGCGCCGGGGCCGGTGGTCACCGTGGCCGGGCGCGGGGTGAACGCGGCCGAGCCGTGGCAGCTGGGCAGGCCCGCGATGTCGGTGTTGTCCTTGACGAACGCCGGCACTCCCGAAAACACGCCCGCGGTTTCCGGGGTCGCCGCGGCGCGTTCGAAGCACGTCATCTGCACGGCGTCCAGGCTCGGATCGACGGCGTTGGTGCGCGCGATCGCGGCCTCGAGCACCTCCGACCGACTCACCTGCCCCGCACGCAAGGCCGCTGCCACACCGACTGCGTCCAACGTTCCCAGGGCATCATCGGTGAATCCGTGCACGGCAGAGCTCATCCCCGCAGCGTAATGCGAAACGGTGGCCCTTCGCAGCGGTAACTAGATTCCGCGTTCGATGGTGGCGCGGTGGGCGCCGACACGGCACTATCGAACTCGTGGAACTCCTGCGAATCGGACAATCCGCCTCCTGTTCGGGCGTGGTGTCGTGACCGTGCTGGCTCCCGGCGAAAACCGGCCCGCACCCGGCGATCAGCTGACCGTCACCGTGACCAGTTCCGCGTCGGTCGACGTGTCGGCGCTGCTGGTGAACGCGGCAGGCACCGTGCGCTCCGACGCCGACTTCGTGTTCTTCAACCAGCCGACCGGGCCCGGCGTGGTGTACCGGCACGGCAACGGTGGGTCGGATGTGGTGTCGGTTCAGACCTCGGCGTTGCCCGCCGATGTGGACAAGGTGGTCGTCACCGCCAGCCTCGACGGGCGCGGACCCGCGACCTTCGCCTCGGTCGGCGCACTGACCACCACGATCGAATTCGGTTCCACCGCACTGACTTTCCCGATTTCCGGGCTCACCACCGAGAGCGGTGTCGTGTGCGTGGAGGTCTACCGTCGGGGTGGGGTGTGGAAGATCCGGGCGATCGGTCAGGGGTACGACGACGGATTGGCCGGTATCGCTTCGGCTTTCGGCGTGAATCTCGACGACGAGCCTGAACCGGTAGCAGCACAGGGTAATTTGGGAAGCTCGACGCCGAGGTCCGGTCATCCGCCGCAGAGCGCGCCCGGTCATCCGCACCAACCGGGGTCCAACGTGCCGCCGCCCGGCCAATTCGCCCAGCAGCCCGGCCAGCCCGCACCGCAGACCGGCCAATTCGCCCCACCACTCGGAGCGCCCCCAGCAGGCGCACCCGGCTACCCACCGCCCGGCTACAACCCCGGCGCCCCGACGTATGCCTCTCAGCAAGGAGCCCGCCCCGTGCACAGCGACCTGTTCGACCCCTCCCATGCCGAGGTCAGCGGCCAAGGCATCCAGAAGCAGGGCGGCAAGATGGTCAAGGTCGGGATGAACGGGGAGGTGATGGCGCGGGCCGGGTCGATGGTGGCCTACCAGGGCGACCTGAAATTCGAAGCGCTGGGCTCCGGCGGCATCGGCCGCGCCATCCGCCAACACCTCACCGGCGAAGGCGTACCGCTGATGAAGGTGACCGGCCGCGGCGACCTGTTCCTGGCCAACGCCGCCGCCGACGTGCACATCATCGACCTGGACGGCACCGACGGCCTCACCATCAACGGCGCCAACGTCCTGGCCTTCGACTCCACCCTGCGCTACGACGTCGGCCGAGTCCAGGGCGCCGCCGGCTACGCCTCCAACGCCGGCCTGTTCAACTGCGTGTTCACCGGCCGCGGCCGCATCGCGATCACCACCCACGGCACCCCGGTAGTCCTCACCGTCGACCAGGCCACCTACGCCGACCCCAACGCCGCCGTAGCCTGGTCCTCCAGTCTCCAAACCGGCATCAAACGCAACGACTCCTTCGGCCTGGGCCGCCTCATGGGCCGCAGTACCGGCGAAGCCAGCACCCTCACCTTCACCGGCCGAGGCTTCGTCATCGTCCAACCCTCCGAACTCCCACCCGGCGGCCTGATCGGCGGCACCGGCGCCGGCCAACAAGCAGGAACCGGCGGCGGCCTCTTCGGCTGATTATTCGGCAACTGTGTTAGTCGATACCAACATAACGATCGGGCGGACAAAGGTTTAGAACTGCTGTCGGGCGGAGGATACTCGAACGGGCGTGTTGTGCCGCGGTGGTAATTGTGTTGCGGTGCAAGCGCTTCGCCGTGGTCAATTGCCACGACAAGGCTGTACCGGCGCCGGGCGGATGTCCGGTTGTTCAGGCATGGTCACCGACGGATCGCTGCGGGGCGCGGTCGGACTTTCGAACTATGTCGCACGAGTTGTGCGTGTTGGGGAGAAGTAATCATGATGAAGAATTGTTTGATCACCGCAGCCGCTATCGGGGGCGTGCTTGTGCTGCCGGTGGCGTATTCTACGCTCGGGCAGGTGCCCACTGCGCGGGAGCACAGTGTTGCGTTGATGCAGGACAGTGAGGATCTCGGGACTCGGGAGAAGCCGGTTCCGCTCGGTGAGACCTTTGACGTGGGCGAGGATTGGCAGGTCAGCGTCATATCGGTGGATACGAACGCCACCGATGACGTGCTCGCGGAGAATCAGTTCAACGATCCACCGGCCAGCGGCCGACAGTTCGTGATCATTCGCACGGCCGCGAAGTATGTGGGCGAGGAGACCGGTTTGCCGTGGATCGATCTGGATTACCAGTTCTACGGATCGAAGGGCAATACCTACGACACGGGCGACAGTTGCGGCGTGATCCCGGACTCGCTGAATGATGTGGACGAGCTGTATCCAGACGCAGGCGATGAAGGAAACGTCTGCTTCTCAGTACCCGCCGACCAAATCGACAAGGGTGCCGTCATAGTCGAAGAGTCCTGGACTATGAACGACTCCAAGACCTTCTTCGCTATCAAATGATCGATTACCCCGTGCGCTCCTTGCGCGCCTGACGCCGCGCCTCACGCATATCGTTGAGTTCCTGCTCCAGACTTTCCGCGATCCGGAATTGCCCGGTGTCGTAGATGCTGGTCGGTTCGATCGCCTCATACCCGAAATTCGCTTCCGCGAAAGCCTTTTCGACGCGGGCTTCGATATCGGAGATGGCGGTTTTACGCGCTGCGGGGACAACCTCGGCGGGCTTGACCGCCTCAGGCTCTACCGGCGCCTTGGGCGGTTCGGGCGCGACCACCGGAGCGGCCGGAACCCGCTTGGTGGCCTTGTCCGTAGCGGCGGGCTTGCCGATGCCGAAACGCTTGCGCTTCTCCGCGGGACGGGTGGCAGCGACCGGTTCCGTAGGCGTCCAGGCAGGTTCGCGGGTAACGGGAGCAGCGAGTTCGAGGGCAGCGGGCGCCTCGGCGCGAGCCATGCCGGTCATCGGCGGGGTGTACGTGAGGCGGATGCCCTCGGTCGTCTGGCGGGCCAGGATCGTGTCGGCCGGGTCGGGCAGATCCCTGACCTGGCTGGTCGCACGGGTGATCGCCAGACCGTAGCGAGCACTGACCGCGTCATGGATCAGCAGCGCCACACCGATCATCACCGGCGCGACCGCGTGCACCGCGACGTCGTACCAACGCCCGTCGCGCACATAGGGATACGTGTTCAGAGTGACGGTGAGACCGAGCAATGCGAGTTCGGCGAGCGCGACCTGCCGACGGTTGTCGATCACGCCCCACTCGGCGACCTTGTTCGTGCCGACCATGATGATGATCAGACACACGCTGATCATCGCCTCGAGCAGGTAGCTGAACCAGAACAGCGGGTCGCTCGGCCCACCGGGCGCGATGTTCTGCTGCACGTTCACCGCCGACCACAGCATGCCCGCGCCGACCACGCCCGCCAGCGCCTTCAGCGACCACGACCGGTGCCGGTACAGCGAGGCCAGCCGGGCGTGCGGGCTGGATTCGCGTCGTTGGGCGGCCATCGCCTTTCTGGCGAGCAGCAGATCTCGCATGTCGGCCTTCTCGATCGCTTCGGTGGTCTGACGGCTGCGGTCCGACGCGGACGCCATCGCCTGGGTGTGCTTCCAGCGCTGTTCGCGATCCTGTTCGCGGATGCGTTCGGCGAGTTCACGTTCGGCGGCGAGCTCGGACTCCGACAGGGCGTCGGTCAGCGCGGGATCGAATTGGTAGGCCAGACGCCCCCGGGCACGTTCGACTCGCAGGGCGAGCTGGCTGACGTCGTCGGTGGCGGGACCTGACTCGATCGTCATGCCAGACCACCGCCGAGGGCGCGCAAAGGCAGGCAGGTGACCACACGTGTGAACGGCACGGACCATTCTTAGTCGATATACCCTCGAGTGTGAAACCGATGCTCCCCCACAGCGCCTCGCATACGGCGCGCCGCGCGCGACACGCGCAACATTTTCGGTCAGAGCGCGGATAGGCGAAGATAATCGCCCGCTACCGCAGGTGTCGAAACCGCGCGGGAATCATCGGTTCGCCGGGCGGCGGCAACCGGCGGCACCTAGGGTTGGGTCCGGGGGTGCCGGGGGTTCGCGCACGCCCGTGAGATCGATGGCGGAGTGACGAATTGACCCAGCACACAGGCGAACTCGATCAGACGATCGCGCACCGACTCGAGCCGTGGACCGCGCGCTTGGGCGACGACCGCAAGGCCTACTTCCATCACGTGCTGCGGGTGCTGCGCCTGACCGACCTCCTGTTCACCCACAGCGGCGAACCCGGTGCACCGCCGAGCACTCGCGAGGAGTTCCGCACCGCGGCGGTCTTCCACGATCTGGGCATCTGGGCCGCAGGCACTTTCGACTATCTCGAACCGTCGTGCGCGCTGTCGTGCGACTGGCTGATCGCGCAGCGTCGCGAGGATCTCACCGAGGTCGTCGGCTCGATGATCCACGACCACCACCGCATCCGCCCGGCCGGCAAGCCCACCGACCCCGTCGAGCTGTTCCGACGCGCCGATCTGATCGACGTGTCCCTGGGCGCGATCCGCTTCGGCCTGCCGTATTCGGCCTACTCGACCCTGACGCGGCGCTACCCCGACAGCGGCTTCCACTACAAGCTGGTGGAGCTCACGATCCGGCGCGCACTGATCCATCCGCTGTCACCGCTGCCGATGATCCGCTGGTGAGAGGCTGATTCGCCGCCACTATTGTCACCGCGCCAATACTGCTGCACACTGGTGACCGTAACCACCGGTCACGCCTGGACCGGTGCTGTGCCGAGCCGAACTAGGAGACTGCATGGCCGCCAATCGGTCCAGCTGGATGAACGAGGACCTGGACGCCCTGCGCGACATGACCCGTGCGTTCATGGCCAAGGAACTCGTCCCCAATATCGACAAGTACCGCGATCAGCACCACGTCGACCGTGACCTGTGGAACAAGGCGGGCGAGGTCGGCCTGCTGTGCATCTCCATCCCGGAGGAGTACGGCGGCGGTGGCGGCACCTTCGCGCACGAGGCCGTGCTCATGGAGGAGCAGGCCCGCGCGGTGGACACCTCGTGGGGCATCAGCCTGCACAACGGCATCGTGGCCCACTACGTGCTCGCGTACGGCACCGAAGAGCAGAAGAAGCACTGGCTGCCGAAGATGGCCAGCGGCGAGGTCGTCGGCGCGATCGCGATGACCGAGCCCGGCACCGGCTCCGACCTGCAGGCCGTCAAGGCCAAGGCGATCCGCGACGGCGACGAGTACGTCATCAACGGCTCCAAGACCTTCATCACCAACGGCGCGCAGGCCGACCTGATCATCCTGGTCGCCAAGACCGACCCCACCCAGGGTGCGTCGGGCGTCTCGCTGGTGCTGGTCGAGGCCGACCGCGAAGGTTTCCGTCGCGGCCGGGTGCTGGACAAGATCGGCCAGAAGGGCCAGGACACCTCCGAGCTCTTCTTCGAGGACGTGCGCGTCCCGGTGACCAACCTGCTCGGCGACCAGGAGGGCCAGGGCTTCATCCAGCTGATGCAGCAGCTGCCCCAGGAGCGCCTGATCGTGTCGATGGGCGCGGTCGCGGGCATGGAGGTGGCGCTGGATCACACCCTGCGCTACACCAAGGAGCGCGAGGCGTTCGGTCGCACGGTGTTCAGTTTCCAGAACACCAAGTTCAAGCTGGCCGAGGTCGCCACCGAGGCCCGCATCGCGCGCGTGTTCATCGACGACTGCGTCGAAAAGCACATCCGCGGCGAACTCGACATCCCCACCGTGGCCATGGCGAAGTGGTGGACCACCGACAAAGCCATGCAGATCGCCGACACCTGTCTGCAGCTGTTCGGCGGCTACGGCTACATGAACGAGTACCCGATCGCGCGCATGTGGGTCGACAACCGCGTGCAGCTGATCTACGCGGGCACCAACGAGATCATGAAGGAGATCATCGCCCGAAGCCTGTAGTACCGCTTCGGATTCGACGATCCGCACCGGCCGCGAACACCTGTTCGCGGCCGGTTTTCGCTGTTGAGAGGCCATTTCGTGACCTATCCGGCGCCACGACCGAGCCGAATGTCCTTCGGAAGAAGATGGACAACGAGCAGGGGATGGTGCGGCGACAGTGGAGACGGACGGCGACGGTTCGACGGGACGACCCGAACAGGAACCGGTACTGCCGGACCGTGCGCAGATGATGCAGGCGGTCTGCGGGGTGGCAGGCGATGCCGACCCCGTGCTGTGCGCCGCGCACGAACTCGCCACCCTGCACGAACGCCGCGAACAGCAGCTCCCCGGTGACACCAGCGACATCGATTGGGCGCGTGCGCGTTTGGTGTGCGAAATCGACCGCTGGGTGGTTCTGCGCTCCCCCACTCCCGCCATCTCGGCGCCGATCCACACCGAGAGCATCGGCGCCGTCGTGGACCGCATGGCCCATTTCGCCGCCCTGACCTACCGTGCCCTGGCCTGCGGCGCCGAAGCCGACCTGCACGCCGCCCAACAACGCCTGCACGAATTGGCTTGCGGCTACGCCGATCTCATCGGTGAGGTAGCCAGCGGCGCACGCCGTCTCCCCGACGGCCTCGACGGCGACAGCCCGGAAAGCGATGGCCAACAACCGAGCCGGAACCTGCCGCATTCGGAGTAGCTGGGTTTCCGGCGACGGGCCACATCACTGCACGGTCGCCACCTCGGCGGTTTCCGGCCACATCGCCGTCCACGCGTGTTCAGTCCGCCGCCGTACCGTCACCGGTAGACGGCGAACGGAGCCCGACATGCTCGATCCGCGACTGCACACCACCTGGCTGGTCAACGCGGCATCGGGTGCCGCCGCGGCGACAGTGCGGGCACCGATGTCCAGGCCGTTCTCGTGGACGGGCGTGCGCGATCGGCTGGTCGTCACCGATCTCGAGGTCGTGACGGTCACCCACGACACGGCGATCCTCACCTGGTCCACCCATCGCCGCGATCGCGCAGGACGGTGGCACCCGGCGGCGTCGGACACCGAGGTTCGACTCGCACCGGCCGACAGTGCGGCCCCACCGGTGACCCGCTACTTCGACGCCCGCCGCACCGCGCATCACTACGCGGAGGTGCGCGGTCTCGAGCCGGGCCGCCGCTATCGGTTCACCGCCTGTTCCGACGGCGAAACCGCGGTGCCAGGGCGCACGTGGGTGACCCGTCGACCCGGAACTCCCGAGGTCACGGGCGTGTTCACGACCGCACCGCCACCGCCGGGACGGCTGCTGCGCACGATCGCGCTCGCCAACGACACACACTGGGGTGAGGAACGCAGCGGTCTGATCCTGGCCGGGCTGCCACCTGGTCTGCGCCACGACGACGGCCACTACCCGCAGGTCATGACCGAGGCGCTGCTCCACGATGTCCGTCGTCCCGAACGCGCGGCCGATCACCTGGTCATCGCGGGCGATCTCACCGATTGCGGGAGTGCCGAACAGTGCGCGGGCGTGGGTGCTCGCCTCGACGAGTGGGGTGTGCGAGGTCGCGACTACTTCGTCTGCCGCGGCAATCACGACGCGCCACGCGAGTCGGGCGACCACTGGGGTGCGGTGTTCGGGCCGTTCGGCCGGCTCAGTTGCCATGAGCTGGGCGGCTTACGTTTGATCGGTCTGGACACCACCCGTCGACGAGGTGCCGGCGGCATGATCAGCCCCGACCAAATCGCCCACCTGCGCGCGACATTGGCCGCCGACTCGGACATGCCGACCCTGGTCTTCGGCCATCACCCTGCGAGTCGCCATGCGGCGCTGAGCAATCCGGGTGGCCCCGGATTCGTCCTCGATCGCGCGAGCGCGGCCGCCCTGCAGGCCTGCTACCGAACGGCACCCGGCGTCTTCCTTCATCACAGCGGTCACACTCACCGAAATCGCCGCTCCCGCCCCGATTCTGTCGAATACCTGGAGGTAGCCGCGGTGAAGGAATACCCCGGCGGCTACGCGCTGCTGCGCATCTACGAACGCGGCTACACCGTCCACTTCCACCGCATCGCCGCCGCGGCAGCGCTGGCCTGGACCAGCAGAACCCGCAAGCAGTACTTCGGCCTGCACCCCGATCACGCTCTGGGCAGCCTCACGGACCGAAATCACGGTGCACGCCATGATTTCTCGGGCGTCACGACTGTGCGCTGATCTCAGAACATGCGCACTGCCACCAAACGCCAACCGTCCTTGGTGGATTCGACGCGGCCGGCGATGGCCAGTGTGCGCGGGCCGCGTTGATAGGACGCGAAGACTTCTGCCGCGCCGTCGTCGGTGGGTGTGAGTTTCACGCGAGACAGCGTGGCGCTGCCCAGGTTTCGTCCGGGGACCAGGTCTTGGGTGAGCATGGTGTTGATGGCGGCCAGGGCTCGTGCGTCGACGAAGGCGCGCAGGTGGCCCGGCGATCTCCGTCGGTCGACCACCTCGAGCAGCAGGCGTAGGACCTGTTCGGTGAATCGTTTTGCCCCCGAAGCTGATTCGACCGTAGGAGGCAAGGTTTGCGGGCACGACGCACGCACAGCCCTGCGGATACTGGCCGGCGTACCACCCGGCGCTCGTCGTCGAGCTGATCCGGTAACACGATGCGGCGCAGCAACATTCGTCGACACGGATCGCTGCACGATGGCCCCGTTCTCCAACTGCGGCTCGCAATGTGGTGCAGGCGACAACACCAATTCCTCCGTAGACATAAGCCCGTCCCCTTCGGCTGCCCTCCCACTCCCCAGTGGTGGCGCACAGCATGACACGGGGGTACGACAAGTGGGCGCGAAATCAACGCAGGTCACCTCACGTTGTCCACCTCCCGACCAGCCGGAAACCTGCGCGTAACACCGACTCTCGACATAAGTCCCGAATCGGGCGAACCGCCTCAGAACAACGTCATCGGTTCGTCCGGTGTGGGAGTCGGCTGCGCGGGCAGATCCGGGACGACCGCGCGGACCTCATCGTGAAAGCGGCGGGCCAGCTCTCGGGCGGCGGCGTTGTCGGGAGTGTGCACGAACACCGTCGGCGAGCGACCCTCCCGCAGCCAGCCGGCGACGGTGTCGACCCATGGAACCCAGCCCGCCACGGTGCGTTCGATGTCGGCGCGGCCGTGATAGCGCACGATCGGGTACTCGGTCAGCGCCCGCATCCGCCGCGGCACCCGAGGCTTCTTCGCCCGTGGCTCGTACTCCGACGGATCACCGGGCGGCCCGTCGAACAGGACGGTCGTATCGAAAGGCACCCACTCCGCGTCGATCCGCCCGAGCACCCGTTCCAACTGCACCGCGGCCCGCTCGTCTTCGAAAAAGGCCGGATGCCGCACCTCCACCGCGCAGCGCAACCCATCAGGCAGCGCCCGCTGGAACCGGGCCAGCGCACCCAGATCATTGGGCCCGAACGAAGCGGGCAACTGGATCCACAGCGCGTGCACCCGCGACCCGAGCGGTGCCATCACGTCGAGAAAAGCCCCGAGCTCACCCTCGGCGTCGACCAGCCGACGCTCGTGGGTCACCGAACGCGGCGGCTTGAGCACGAACCGGAAATCGGGCGCGGTCTGCGCGACCCACGACTGCACGGTCGACGCGGACGGTGTCGCGTAAAAGGTCGTGTTGCCCTCGACCGCCCCACAGTGCCCGGCATAGGCCCGCAACCGTTCCCGGGGCGCGGGCCACTGCGGGTGCGTCCACATCGCACACCCAACCCGCAGCTCACGCACAGCCCGACCGTAATACAGCCACCGCCCGCACCTAAAATGAGACCGGTTGCCACCATTCGCCCTGTGCGCGGTGGCGGGGTATCGACCCCCGCCGATCTTCCGGTGCGCACGACGGAAAGGGCCTGTGATGGCGATTCTCACCACCGAACGGCCCGGCGCTGTCACCGCGACTCGCGCGTGGCTCGGCGTGTGCGCGGCGATGGTCGCGATCGCGTGGGGCGGCAACGAGTTCACTCCGCTGCTGGTGATGTACAAACTCAACGGCCTGCCCCTGACCGCGGTCGACCTGCTGCTGTTCTACTACGTCTTCGGTATCGTGCCCGCGCTGCTCATCGGTGGCCCGCTCTCCGACCGCTTCGGCCGCCGCCCCCTGATGTTGCCCGCGCCGCTGATCGCCGCGGCCGGTTCGCTGCTGCTGGCGGCGGGCGCCGACTCGGTGCCGATGCTGGCCGCGGGACGCTTGCTCAGCGGTGTCGCGCTCGGATTGGCGATGGCGGTCGGCGGGAGCTGGCTCAAGGAACTGTCGCAACCACCGTTCGCCGAAGCAGTCGCGGGCAAGGGCGCTCGCCGCTCGGCGATGAGCCTCACCGCTGGTTTCGCGCTGGGCGCGGGCGTTGCGGGCACCCTGGCCCAGTGGGGTCCGCTGCCCGATTCCACCGCGTATCTCGTCAACGCGACGCTGTGTCTGGCGACCGCGTTCTGGGTGTTCAGAACACCGGAAACAGTGACCCGGCAAGCTGATTCGGGCCGATTGCGCGACGACCTGAAGATCCCCGCCGCCGGACATCGACGATTCCTGCGCGTGGCGGTGCCGATCGCCCTGTGGCTGTTCACCGCCAACGCCACCGCCTACGCCGTCCTGCCGACCCTCCTACTGCCGCGCGTGCAACAGGCCCCGATCGCCTTCTCCGCCCTGGTCACCATGGTGACGCTGGGCTGCGGTTTCACTATCCAATCCGTAGCCCGCCGCATCGACCGCCCCGGCACCGCCCGCGCCGCGGTGGTCGCGCTGGTGTTGCTCACCACCGGCATGGTCATGGCGGCGTGGACCGCGGCCACCCTGAGCATCTGGGTCACGCTGCTGACCGCTGTGGTCCTCGGCAGTGGCTACGGCATCGGCCTGGTCGCAGGCCTGCAGCAGATCGAACGCATCGCGGGCCCCAAGGACCTGGCCGGCCTGACCGCCGTCTTCTACTCGGTGAGCTACCTCGGCTTCGGCGTCCCGGCGTTGCTGTCCGCCCTGCACAGCGGTGCTGGTTTCGGCTACCCCGCGATGTACCTGGTCACCGCCGCGATCACCGCCTGCTGCCTGGCACTGGTCGCGGTGAATTATCGCGAAACAACCTGAACGCACCGACGGTCAGCACCGGCCCGCAGGTGATCGAGCGGGCTAGGCTGGTTGGCGTTATCGCTTCACGCCCGCCGGTCGGCATCGGCCGGATCGCCCAGTGAGGAGAGATCATGTCGGCACCTTCCAATGGCCTGCCCGTCGGTACTTGGGTCATCGACCCCGCCCATTCCACGCTGCAGTTCTCCGTGCGCCACCTGATGGTGAGCAAAGTGCGCGGTCGCTTCACCGATTTCTCCGGCACGCTCGTGGTCCATCCCGACGGCACCGCCGATGCCGATGTCCAGATGAACGTCGCCTCGGTCACCACCGACAACGCGCAACGCGACGGGCATCTGGCCACCGCGGACTTCTTCGACTCCGCCAACCACCCGATCGCCACCTTCAAAGCCACCGGTTTCAAGGCGCTGAGCACCGAGTTCTCGGTCACCGGCGATTTCTCCATTCGCGGCAACACCCACCCGGTCACCCTCGACGTCGAATTCCTCGGCACCGGCCCCGGCATGGCCGACGCCCCCGTCGCCGGTTTCAGCGCGACCGCCACCATCAACCGCCGCGATTTCGGCCTCACCACCGAGATGCCGATGGCCGACGGCGGCGCCGTGATCGGCGACAAGATCAACCTCTCGCTCGATGTCGAGGTCGGCCTCCAGAGCTGACCCGCGCGCAGGTCAGGAGGGCACATGTCGCGACGACGTTTCCGAGCCTGGCTCGCCGCCGGGCTGCTCGTGCTGGTCGCGGGTTGTGGTGGCACACCCACCGACCCCGACTTCGAATCCGCGGCCCCACCTGTCCCGACGATCTCGGTCGCGCCACAAGACGGTGCGACCGAGATCGACCCGCTGGGCCCGGTCCGCGTCAGTACCAGCGACGGCCAGCTCACCTCGGTCACCATGACAAACGAAGACGGCGGCACCGTCGAGGGCCTGCTCACCCCTGACCAATCGGCCTGGAAACCTTCTGAACCGCTGGGCTACGGCCGCACCTACACCATCACCGCCGAGGCGGTCACCGTCACCGGCACGGTCGGCCCGATCACCTCCTCGTTCTCCACCCTGGCACCCAACAACCAGACCGTGGTCTCCTTCCGCACCACCGGCGGCGTCCCACTGTCGACATCGACCACCTTCGGTGTCGGCACGGTCGTGGTCGCGCATTTCGACGAAGACGTCCCCGACCGCGCCACCGCCGAAAAACACCTGGCCGTCACCACCGAGCCGCCCGTCGTGGGCTCCTGGTACTGGACCGACAACCGCAACGCGCACTGGCGCCCCGAGAAATACTTCGCCTCTGGCACCAAGGTCACGCTCGCCGCCGACATCTACGGCAAGGACCTGGGCGGCGGCCTCTACGGCCAGCAGGACACCAAGACCAGCTTCACCATCGGCGACTCGCACGTGTCGATCGTCGACGACAACGACAAGCAGGTGCAGGTCTTCGACAACGGCACCCTGATCAAATCCATGCCCACCTCGCTGGGCCGGGGCGGCAGCGAGACCGTCGCGGGCAAGACCATCACCTTCTGGACCCAGCCGGGCATCTACACGGTGATGGAGAAGGCCAATCCGGTGATCATGGATTCCTCCACCTACGGCCTGCCGGTGAACTCGCGCCTGGGCTACAAGGAAACCATCGGCTGGGCGACCAAGATCAGCACCGACGGCATCTACCTGCACCAACTCGACGACACCGTCTGGGCGCAGGGCAACACCAATGTCTCGCACGGCTGCCTCAACCTCAGCGGCGAGAACGCCCGCTGGTTCTACAACTTCTCCCAACCCGGCGACGTCGTCGAGATCCGCAACACCGGCGGCGCCCCGCTCGAGGTGTGGCAGAACGGTGATTGGGGTGTGCCGTGGGCACAGTGGCAGGCGGGTAGCGCGCTACGGTGAACGCGCACAACGACTTTCCGCCGCCGCGCCGCGGGCCACAGCGGGTGGGCAAGCGCGTGGCCGCCAGCCACCGCGCGACCAAATCGGGCCGTGCGCGCCGAGTCGCGATGATCGCGGCCAGGCTTCTGGTGGCCAGCACCGCGTTGGCCGTGCTCGCGGGCACCGGCCTGGCCTGGTCGGCCACGCAGGATATCGACACCGGCTTCACCCACTCCACCGCGCTGGGCGAGGACCCGCCACGATCGCGCGGCGGCGCCGTGAACATCCTGCTGATCGGCCTCGATACCCGAAAAGACCTCAACGGCAACGACTTACCGCAACAGATACTGGACCAGTTGCACGCGGGCGACGGCACCGAGGGCGGCTACAACGCGAATTCGCTGATCCTGCTGCACATTCCGGCCGATGCGAGCAAGGTGGTCGCGTTCTCGATCCCTCGTGACAACTACGTCCCGGTCACCGGTATCCCCGGCTACACCCAGCTCAAGATCAAAGAAGCCTACGGGCTGAAAAAGGCTGCGGTGCAGGCGATGTTGATCGAGCGGGGCGAGACGGACCCGGTGGTCCTGGAGCGTCGCGGTCGTGAGGCCGGGCGCGCGTCCATCGTGACCACGGTGCGCAATCTGGTCGGCGTGCCGATCGACCGCTTCGCCGAGATCTCCCTGGCCGGCTTCTACGACCTGGCCACCGCGGTCGGCGGTGTCGACGTGTGCCTGAACAATGCCGTCGACGACAGCGAGTTCTCCGGCGCGGTCTTCCCCGCGGGCCACCAGCATCTCGACGGTGCGCAAGCGCTGGCGTTCGTGCGTCAACGTCACGGCTTGTTCAACGGCGACCTGGACCGCACCCACCGCCAGCAGGCCTTTCTCACCTCGGTGGCCAAGTCGCTCAGGGATTCCGGGACGCTGACCAACCTGCACCAGCTGTCGGAGCTGATGGATGTGGCGCATCGCGATGTGGTGTTGTCGCAGGGCTGGAATCTGTTCGACTTCGCCCGCGACCTCGGCGCCGCCGGTTCGGTGCCGGTGGAGTTCCGCACGCTGCCGGTGGTGCGCTACGACGTGATCGACGGACAGGACGTGAACATCGTCGACCCGGACGCGATCAAACGTGAGGTGCGCGCGGCCTTCGGCCAGGAAACACCACCCGCCGAGCCGAGCGCGACAACTTCCCCGCCGACAACAACATCGGACACCATGCCGCTGCCCGACGCGATGCCACTACCCGACGCCGGACAACCGATCTCCACCGAGCTCGGCGACACCATCCCCTGCGTCAACTGAACCGGTCGGCCACCGGAATACCCAGTGGCCGACCGTCTTTCACTCTTCGGGAGCGTCCGGATACGCCTGCTGCCGGTATCCGCCCCGCAACGTCCCGTCCAGGTACGCCGCCTTGCACGCCCGCCGCGCGATCTTCCCGCTCGACGTCCGCGGAATCGACCCCGCCGGCACCAGCAGCAGATCGCGCACCATCACCCCATGCCTGCGCGCGATCGCCGCCCGCACCGTCTCGGTGATCGGCCCCGGCTCCAATTTCGCAGCGCCGGTGCCTCTTTCGGCCACGATCACCAACTGCTCCGCGTCGGGATCGGACGCACTGCCCGCAGCCTGCACCGCCGCAGGCAACTCCCCCGCCCGCACCGAGAACGCCGCGATGAAACCGGGCCGCAACGCCGTACTGGCTTCCTGCGCCGAATATTCCAGATCCTGCGGATAGTGGTTGCGGCCATCCACGATCACCAGGTCCTTCACCCGACCGGTGATGAACAGTTCACCATCGTGATAGGCACCGAAATCGCCGGTCCGCATCCACTTCGCGTCATCGGGCGCACCCTGCGCCCGACTGCCCGCCTGCGTACGCGCGATCACGCGATTGTGGAAGGTTTCCGCGGTCTCCTCCGGCCGTCCCCAGTACCCGATGCCCATATTGTCACCGTGCAACCAGATCTCGCCGACCTCGCCGTCACGGCGCTCGATCCCGGTGTCCGGGTCCACGATCGCCGCCCACTGCGAACGCGCCACATGCCCACACGACACCTGCGCCACCGCGTTCGCGGCGTGCTCGTCGCACTCCACCATCCGGCCCTCGTTGAGCTGCCCGCGATCGACATAGACCACCCGCGCCTCGTCGTCGCGCTTGGTCGCCGACACGAACAGCGTCGCCTCGGCCATCCCGTAGCAGGGCTTGATCGCGGTCTTGGACAGCCCGTACGGCGCGAACGCCTCGTTGAACTTGCGCATCGAGGCCACCGACACCGGCTCGCTGCCGTTGATCAGCCCGATCACATTCGACAGGTCAAGACTCTCGTCACCCTTGGGCAGCCCGCGCATCGCCGCGTGTTCGAACGCGAAGTTCGGTGCCGCGGAATAGATTTCGGCACCGTCGGCCTGCGCGGCCAGTTCCTTGATCCACCGCGAGGGCCTGCGCACGAACGCGCTGGGCGACATGATGGTGATGAACTTGCCGCCGATGGTCGGCAGGATCACCGTGAGCAGCCCCATGTCGTGGAACAGCGGCAGCCACGTGACCCCGCGCGCGTTCTCGGTGATCCCGATGGCGTCGATCATCTGCAGCAGATTGGTGCCCACCGAGCGGTGCGTGATCTCCACACCGGCCGGAACCCTGGTGGACCCGGAGGTGTACTGCAGATACGCCACACTGTCGATGTTGATATCGGGCCTGCGCCACCGCGAGCCGACCGCGTCCGGAATCGCTTCCACCGCAATGATTCTTGGCCGTTGCGCGGCGGGCTGTTCGCGGAAGAAGTTGCGCACGCCCGCGGCCGCGCTGCCGATGGTGAGCACCGCGGCGGGCTCGCAGTCGCCCAGCACCGCGTGCAGCCGGTCGCTGTGGCCCTGCTCCTCCGGATCGAACAGCGGCACCGCCACATTGCCCGCGTACACCGCCGCGAACAGCGCGACCACGTAGTCCAGACCCTGCGGCGCCAGCACGGCCACCCGGTCGCCGGGCTGGGTCACCTGCTGCAGCCGTGCCGCCACCGCGCGCAACCGCACGCCGAATTCGCGCCAGGTCAGTTCCTGGTATTCGCCCTCGCGTTCCCGTGAATAGTCGATGAAGCGGTAGGCCAGATCGTCCCCGTTGGCCTCGCTGTGCTTGTCGACGAAGTCGATCAAGGTCTGATCACCGGGAATCCGAATTGTCCCCAGTTCGTCTACATAGTCGTCGAATGTCTCGCCGATCATTCCCCATCCTTTTCAACGCACCGTGACCAGAGGCCGCCGCCAACAACGCCGAATCGTCAGTACCGACCGAACGTCAGGGCGACGTTGTGACCACCGAATCCGAAGGAGTTGTTCACCGCGTAATCGATACGCCCGCGCCGTGCCTGACCCGACACCACGTCCAAATCGATGGCGGGGTCCTGATTGTCCAAATTCAGGGTGGGCGGAATGATGCTGTCGCGCACGCTGAGCACGGTCAGTACCGATTCCAGCGCACCGACCGCGCCGATCGAATGTCCCAGTGCCGATTTCGGCGCGTACACCGAGGCGTGCGAGCCGATCGCCTTGCCGATCGCATTGGCCTCGGCGGTGTCGCCGATGGGCGTGGCGGTGGCGTGGGCGTTGATGTGGGTCACGTCGGTGCGGGTGATCCCGCCGGTCTGCATCGCCCGCGTCATCGCCCGCGCGGCGCCGGTGCCCTCGGGATCCGGTGCCACCAGGTGGAATCCGTCGGAGGTGACGCCCGCGCCCAGCAGTCGCGCGTGGATCGTGGCGCCGCGTGCCTTGGCGTGCTCCTCGGTCTCGATCACCATCATCGCGCCTGCCTCGCCGAACACGAACCCGTCGCGGTCACGGTCGAACGGTCGCGAGGCCGCCTTGGGATCGTGATTGCGCGTGCTCATGGCCCGCATCTGGGTGAACGCCGCGATCGGCACCGCTTGGATAGACCCCTCGACACCGCCGGTGACCACCATGTCGGCATCGCCCATCACGATCATCCGCCAGGCATTGGCGATCGCCTCCGAGCCCGACGAGCACGCCGACACCGGGGTGGAAACCCCGGCGCGCGCACCCAATTCGATGCCGACGCAGGCCGCGGGACCGTTGGGCATGATGGCCTGCACGGTCAGCGGCGAGACCTTGCGATAACCGCCGTTGCGCAGCCGATCACGCGCGTAGATCAGCGATTCCGCACCGCCAAGACCCGTGCCGATCGAGACGCCGAGCCGGTCGCGGTCCACCTCGGGACTGCCCGCGTTGCGCCATACCTCGCGGCCCAGTGCCACGGCCATCTGCTCGACATACGAAAGCTTGCGCGCCTCTTCGCGGGTGAGCGACAGGGTGGGCGACACCGCCAGATGTCCGCCGATCCGCACCGGGAGTTCGAAATCGTCGATGAAGGAATCTTCCAGGACGTCGATACCGCTCTCGCCGTTGAGCAGACCCTTCCAGGTCGAATCGACGTCGCCCGCGATCGACGTGGTCGCCGCCAGGCTCGTGACCACGATGTCCGTCATAATTTTTCGCTCACTCTCTCTAGCTATGCCACGACTGAACGGGAACCGCTGATGGAGCTGAACTGGTGGAGCGTATATGCACTCGGCGCGACGCGCCCAAATTCTTCGAACAGTGCGTAAGAGCACCGTGTCGTTTCCAGGCGCGATGCGCCGGGTCTATTGTGACGACGGGCAACACTACCGGACCGACGCAACTTGGGAGCTTTTCACTAACCGGAAAGGGCGAACGAGCGTGGCCAGGAACCTGACCCAACTGGAACTACTGATCGAGCTGGAACCCATCGCCGCGGGCAATGTCAACCGACACCTGTCGATGGCCAAGGATTGGCACCCCCACGATTATGTGCCGTGGGATCGCGGCCGCAACTTCGCCGCGCTGGGCGGAATCGATTGGGACCCAGAACAATCCGCGTTGAGCGAGCTGGCCAAGGCGGCGATGGTCACCAACCTGCTCACCGAGGACAACCTGCCCTCCTACCATCGCGAGATCGCCGAGAACTTCTCCAAGGACGGGGCGTGGGGAACCTGGGTGGGTCGCTGGACCGCCGAGGAGAACCGGCACGGCATCGTGATCCGCGACTACCTCGTGGTGACCCGTGGCGTGGACCCCGTGGCGCTGGAACAGGCGCGAATGATCCACATGACCAACGGCTATTCGGCGATGGCCGTGGTCGATGACAAGGCCCCTGGCTTCGACATCAACTCCGCCTCGGGCGCGGGATTCCTGTTCTCGGTGGCCTATGTGACCTTCCAGGAGCTGGCCACCCGGGTCAGCCACCGCAATACCGGTCGCGTGTGCGACGACCCGATCGCGGACAAGATGTTGGCCCGCATCGCCGCCGACGAGAACCTGCACATGATCTTCTACCGCAACCTGTGCGCCGCCTCGCTGGACCTGGCCCCCGACCAGACCATGGAGGCGATCAACACCATCGTGCAGAACTTTCAGATGCCCGGCGCCGGGATGCCGGGCTGGCGACGCAACGGCGTGCTGATGGCCAAGCACGGCATCTACGACCTGCGCCAGCATCTGGAAGAGGTGCTGCTGCCGGTGCTGCGCAAGTGGAATGTGTTCGAGCGCACCGACTTCGGGCCGCGCGGCGAACAAGCCCGCGAGGACCTGGCGGTGTTCCTCGAGCGGCTGCGCGGCGACGTGCTGCGCTTCGAGGAGCAACGCGATCGTTCACTGGCACGCGCGGCCGCACGCGAAGCGCAACTGGTCTGATCGGCGCCGGCCCGGCCGCTACCGGGCCGGGTCGCGGCGCGCGTGATTCTTGTTGCGGTACATCGCCGTATCCGCGGCGTGCACCAATTCGTCTACGGCACAGGGCAATTGCTCGAAGAACGCGGTGCCGATACTCACCCCGACCGCGAGCATGTGCCCGTCGACCTCCAGCGGTTCGGTCAGCGCGGCCATCAACTCGTCGGCCAGCTGCGCCAATTGCTTTTCGCCCGAACAGTTTTCGACCAGTACGAGGAACTCGTCACCACCGATACGGGCGGCCATGGCATCGACTCCACGCACCGCGGCCACCATCCGGTCGGCGACCACCCGCAGCACACGATCCCCGATCATGTGCCCCCACAGATCGTTGATCTCCTTGAAACCGTCGAGGTCCAGATAGCAGATCCCGATCGGGGCCCGGGCACTGCCCAACCGGGTGAACAGGTGCGGGCGATTCGGCAGGCCGGTGAGCGCGTCGTGATTGGCTTCGTGCCACAACCGGTCGGCCAGCTGCTTGCGTTCGGTGACATCGACCGCGACACCGATCAGGAATTGGATGCCACCGTCGGCGTCGCGTACCGCCGACATCGACAGGTCGATCGCGGTCACCCGACCGTCGGTGTGCAGATGTTCGGTCTCGGTGCGGAAGCTCTCGGATTCGCCGGCGACCATGCGCTGCAACTGGTCGAACGCGTCGTTCAGGTTCTGTGGGCCGAGGATGTCGGCGACGGTGCGCCCGGGCATGGTCTCCGGGGTCTGACCGATCATGTGGGCCAGGGTCGCGTTGCAGTTCACCACCTGACCGGTCATGTCGACCGTGCCGATCCCGACCGAGGCGCCGTCGAAGACCGCCTCGAAACGTGCTTCCGACAGGGCCCGGCGATGCTCGGCTTCCCTGGCGGCTGCCAGTACCGCGGCCAGCGTGGCTTCCTGCTCGGCCAGTGCGGCGGCCCGCAGGGCGGCGGTGAACCCGGCCGCGAAGTCGGCGGCCAGGCCGATCGCGCGGTCGCGGATCTGCGGCAGCGCGGGGTCATCGGGGCCGTCGGTGGCGATGTCGACCAGGTCGGTGCAGATCACCCGCACCGAACGACTCACCGCGGCGGGATCTCGATAGTTGGCCGCGACCAGCATCCGCGCCGCCCGGCGCGCGGAATCGCCATCCTCGCCGCCACGCGCCGCGTCGATCAAGCCGCTGCCCAGCGCGGCCAGCATCTCCTCGATCTGCGTGCGATTGAGGGTGGGGGCGACGACGCCGTCGAGGGCATCAGCCCATCGCGCCGCCAACTCCCACGACCCCACTGCTGCTCCACCTGTCCATCGTCTATCGCACCGCCACCGTCGGGCGGCTCATACCTTGCGCGCAACCCCGCCCAGACCCAACGAACGGCCCGGCTGCTCGTGTTGATCACGCTGCGACTCGGGCCGCCACAACGGCAGCTCGACCACGCCGGGTTCGACCGAATCCCAACCCTGGAACAACTCGACGATCTGGTCTTTGGATCGGAAGATGATGCCGATCTTGTTCACGGTCGCCGACTGCTCACCCAGTTTACCGGCGTCCTCGGGCCGAAGCTCTGACGTGAGATGTGAAATGGCTATGAAACTGCCGGGCGCCACCGCCTCACGCAGGGCAGCCACCTTGCCGACCGGGTCCTCGTCGTCGGCCACCAGGTGCAGCACCGCGATGAGCAGCAGTCCGACCGGCTCGTCGAAGTCGATCAGCCCGGTCTCGCGGACCGCGGCCAGCAGGTCGTCGGACTTGCGCAGATCGGCTTCGATCGCGCCCGCCCGGTCGTTGCCCGCCAGAATGGTCCGCGAATGCACGACGGCGACCGGGTCGATGTCGACATAGAGGACCCGCGCTTCGGGGTCCAGTTCGTGGACGATCTCGTGCACGTTGCCCGCGGTGGGGATGCCCGATCCGATGTCGAGGAACTGCCGGATCCCGGCATCGAGCATGAACCGGACCGCCCGGCGCAGGAAGGCTCGATTGCTCAGCGCCAGGCGCGGCAGGTCGGGGACGAGCTTGATGCCCATCTCCGCGGCCATCCGGTCCACCGCGAAGTTGTGCGAACCACCCAGCAGCGCGTCATACATCCGAGCCGGGCTCGGCTTATCCATGTCGACGCCTTCGGGTGCCCACGTAGGCCTGTCCATTCGAATCCCCTTATCTGCCAACCACACTTCGACAGCGCAACCCCGCAGTAACGCCAGTCGCATAGTAGACGGCAGCACCGACATCAGCGCGGCGATCAGTTAGCACAGCTCATGGACATAACTAACAATGCCGCGAGGGTCCAGGGGTCGGTGTCTACTTCTCCGTGCCGAACGGCTGCGCCCAGAGAGGGGCGACATCCGGGGTCATGGTGGCCACCACGGGGATGCCCGCCGCCACGAAGTTGTCCAGTGCACGCCGCATATGGTCGGCGGAGGTGATCAGGACCGCTTTGGTCACGCCGAGCGCCTCCATCATCCGCGCCGAGAACTCGGCATTCTGCACCGTGGAACCGGCTTCGGTCTCCGCGTGCAACCGGTGCCGGGCAACGCCGCGGATGTTGAGCCAGTCGGCCATCACCTGCGCCTCCGTGATGCCGTTGCGCGGGTTGCCGCCGGTCACGATCACCGGCGACTCGGGTGACATGTAGGCCTGAATCAGCGCCGCGTGCAAGCGATTTCCCAGTTCGGCGCGCATCGTGCCATCGGGCAGCAACCCGTATCCCAGCACTACGATCGCGGTCTCGGGCCCGTAGGTGGCGGGCAGTTCGATGCCGGCGATACCGGCGATGGAGTCGGCCACGCCGATCAGCGGATCGGGGGCGGCGACACTGGGTGCCGCGGTGGCAACGACGGCACCGATCAGTGCCGCCGGCAGTACGAGACGTGTGAAGAGCCAATCCATGGTGACCTCCCGAAGCGACGTGGGATCATCGTCGCTCACCAGCACTTCGGGCACGCGGGTTTTCTGAAATATCGATGGTTCGGACCGCGATGCGCCGGTCTCCGAACGGTTCGGGAACGCAAAAAGGCCCCCAACCAATGGTTGGGGGCCTTTCGCAATGATGTTCCGGCAGTGTCCTACTCTCCCACACCCTGTCGAGTGC
>NZ_JBHXRG010000036.1:0-53922 GCF_042716995.1 Nocardia sp. NPDC058640 | reverse complement strand
CGCAAAACGCTCGACTGGGATACCCCAGCCGAGCGTCTGCGTGATCTACTCACCGTCTAACACCAGCGGTGTTGCGACGACCCCTAGAAATCGCCGCGAACGGCGGGGGTTTTGTCGTGCCAAACCTGTTCGTGACGCGGATCACGATGATGCAACGGTGATGCAACGTTGCGTGACCTAGTGTGACTGGACACAGTAAGAACCCGTGCTGCTGTTTTGACTGAATCTGGTCCGGTTTATTATTGAAACGAATACGCTTCTCCTCGTCTGCGAAACGCGTGTGTCAGGTGTTGGTGGTTGACGATGGAGGTCGGGAGATGAGCCGGGATATTGCGATCGTGTCATAGCCGATCGCGCTGAATGCTGACGCGTACGGGTGGATTTCGGGCAGGTTGCCCGAGGTTGGCCACCCCCGCGTCGATCCCGCCCCGGTCGCGAACCGGGAGTTCGATGAGTTTGTTTGCGGCCGTGTGGTGTGACCCGTGGCCGGTAGAGGGAAGGCAATCCAGATGACCAACTCCACCCCGGCGCGCGCGGAAACAGAACAGCTGGCAGCGCTGGTGGCGACGGTCGCGGCGATGGAACCGGCGCGGATCGCGGTCGAGTTCGACGGTGTCGCGGTGTCCTATGCCGACCTGGATGCGCAGCTCACGGCGATGGGCGAGATGACCGGCGGGGCGTTGGACGCGGAAACGCTGGTGCAGGTGGTGCTCGCCGAGATGTTCCCCGCGGTGGTCGATGCCGCCGAGGGGACCTTCGGGGTGCTGTTGGATTCGTTGGCTGTCGATGTGCTGGCGGCGCTGGGGATCTCCGAGGTGGCTGCGGCCACGCTGGTCGACCGGTTCGCCGCGCAGCTGGCTGCCACGCCGGATGCGGTGGCGGTGCAGTTCGGTGACGTGGTGCTGACCTATGCCGAGTTCGATGCCAGGGTCGCGGTGTTGGCGGGTCGGTTGGTGCAGTTGGGTGTGGGGCCGGAGTCGCTGGTCGGGTTGGCCATGCGACGCAGTGTCGAGCTGATCGTGGCGGTGCACGCGATCGTGCGCGCCGGCGGTGCGTATGTGCCGTTGGATCCCGATCATCCGGTGGATCGGTTGCACTATGTGCTCGAGGTGGCGCGGCCGGTGGTGGTGGTCACGCGCGCGTGTGACGAGCCGGATCTGAACGGGGCGCCGGTGTTGCGCACCGATGATCTCGACTGGTCGGCTGTGCCGGGCGCGGTGGATTCCGGGGTGCGGGCGGGAAATACCGCGTATGTCATCTTCACCTCCGGGTCAACGGGGCGGCCCAAGGGTGTGGCGGTGACGCACGGGGCGATCGTGGCGAATCTGGACTGGCGGCAGCGGCGCTATCCGATGTCGCAGGCCGATGTGGTGTTGCAGAAGACGCCGTACACCTTCGACGTGTCGGTGTGGGAGTTGTTCTGGCCCTTGCAAGTTGGTGCGCGACTGATTGTCGCTGAACCCGGCCGCCACGGTGATCCCGCGTATCTGGCGGCGTTGATCGCTGCGCATCGGGTCACCGTGACCCACTTCGTGCCGTCGATGTTGGCCGCGTTCGTCGGGGAACTGGGCGACAGCGGGGCCGCTGTGGACCTGTCGTCGTTGCGGATGGTGTTCGCCTCCGGTGAGGCGCTGCCCGCCGCCACCGCCGCGCGGCTGCGCAAGCTGTCGGCGACCGCGCTGCACAACCTGTACGGGCCCACCGAGGCGGCGGTCGATGTGACCGCGCACGAGGTGACCGCCGCGGACGAGGTGTCGGTGCCCATCGGTGGACCCGCCGATGACACCGGGCTGCTGGTGTTGGACGAGAACCTCGACCAGGTGCCCGTGGGTGTGGTGGGTGAGCTGTACCTGGCGGGTGTGCAGTTGGCGCGCGGGTATGTGGCGCGGCCGGGGCTGACCTCGGATCGGTTCGTCGCCAATCCGTACGGGGTGGCCGGTGAGCGGATGTACCGCACCGGTGACCTGGTGCGCGAGTTGCGTGGTGAGCTGGAGTACTTGGGGCGCACCGACTTTCAGGTGAAACTGCGTGGGCTGCGGATCGAACTGGGGGAGATCGAGGCGGTGCTGGCCGCGCATCCGCTGGTCGGGAACGCGGCGGTGGTGTTGCATCGGCACGCTGCCGGGGAGGCGCTGGTCGGGTATGTGGTGAGCGTGGACGGGTCCGTGCTCTCCACCGCCGAGTTGGTGGCCCATGCGAAGGCGTCGATGCCGGAGTACATGGTGCCGTCGTTGCTGATTCAGCTCGACGCGATGCCGATCAATGCCAGTGGCAAGTTGGATCGTAAAGCGTTGCCCGAACCCGACTTTCGGGTTGCGGCCGCAGAGTTTCGGGAGCCGGAGACCGCCACCGAGCGGGCTGTTGCGGCGTTGTTCGCCGAACTGCTCGAGGTGGAGACCGTCGGGTTGGACGACGACTTCTTCCGGCTCGGGGGGAACTCGCTGATCGCTACGCGTGCGATCGGGCGGTTGCAGGCGAAGTTCGGTGTGCGGGTGGATGTTCGGGACTTCTTCGACAGTCCCACTGTTGCTGTGTTGGCGAAGTTGGTCGAGGGTGGGGTTGTCGATGATCGGCCCGCGCTGGTGGCGGGGCCGCGGCCCGCGGTGGTGCCGTTGTCGCCTGCTCAGCAGCGGATGTGGTTTCTGAATCGGTTCGATCCGGAGTCCGGGGCGTACAACATTCCGATCGCGGTGCGGTTGTCCGGGGTGTTGGATCGGGCGGCGTTGGCGGCTGCGGTGGGGGATCTGATCGGTCGGCATGAGGTGCTGCGGACGGTGTATCCCGAGGTGGAGGGGGTGGGGACGCAGCGGGTTCTTTCTGTTGAGGGGGCGCTGGAACTGCTTGTCGCCGACTCGGATTCGAGTTCGGACCGGGGCGGGTCCATCGCTGACCGTGGCGCGGGGGCAGATGTTCCCTCGCTGCTCGAGCCCGTCAACCTCGCCGCGGACGAACTTCCCGGCGCCTTGGCTGCGGTGATTCTGCGTGGATTCGATGTCACCGCCGCGCCGCCCGTGCGGGCGCGGCTGTTCTCGGTGGACGGCGATCACGTGTTGGTGCTGGTGGTTCATCACATCGCGTCGGACGGGTGGTCGGCCGGGCCGCTGGTGCGGGACACGATGGCCGCCTACTACGCGCGTGCCGAAGGTGGTGTGCCGCAGTGGAATCCGTTGCCGGTGCAGTATGCGGACTACACGCTGTGGCAGCGTGCTGTGCTCGGTGCGGAGGAGGATGCCGACTCGCAGGCCGGGCGGGAGATCGCGTTCTGGCGTGA
Source organism: Nocardia sp. NPDC058640 (assembly GCF_042716995.1). Classification (NCBI taxonomy): domain Bacteria; kingdom Bacillati; phylum Actinomycetota; class Actinomycetes; order Mycobacteriales; family Nocardiaceae; genus Nocardia; species Nocardia sp. NPDC058640. The sequence continues at coordinate 50,651 of NZ_JBHXRG010000036.1, read as the reverse complement.
ATCGTTGGCCGGGCTGCCGGATGAGTCGAGTCTGCCGACCGATCGGCCTCGGCCCGCTGTCGCGTCGATGCGGGGGCGTCGGGTTTCGTTCGAGCTCGATGGTGACGTGGTCGATGCGCTGAATACTGTTGCCGCGCAACAGGGTGCGACGTTGTTCATGGTGCTGCACGCGGCGCTGTCGGTGCTGGTCGCGCGGCTGTCGGGTAATGCCGATGTGATGATCGGTTCGCCGGTCGCGGGGCGTGGTGCGGCCGAGCTCGACGATGTCATCGGGATGTTCGTCAACACCGCGGTGTTGCGCACTCAGGTGCGGGGCGCCGAGCCGTTCGCCGAGCTGCTCGGTCGGGTTCGCACCGGTGACCTGGCCGCTTTCGACCACACCACGTTGCCGTTCGAGCGGCTGGTGGAGGTGCTGGCTCCGCCGCGTTCGGCCGGGCGTCATCCGCTGTTCCAGGTGGCGTTGTCGCTGCAGAATCTGCCGCCGACGACGTTCGAGCTGCCCGGTCTTCGTGCGGCTGCGGTCGATATGCCTTATGACATCGAGAAGTTCGATCTTTCGGTGACTGTGCGCGAGTCTGCTGCCGCGGGATTGTCGGGTGAATTCTCTTACGCCACAGATCTGTTCGATGAGCAGACCGTGGCGCGTATGGTGCGTCGTTTTACGGGCCTGCTCGCTGCGATTGCTGCCTCGCCGCAGACTCCTGTTGCTGATCTGCCGTTGCTGATCGATGCGGAAATGGCCGAGCTGACCACCCGCTCCGGGGGTATGTCGGCTCCCGCTCCGTTGCTGCCGGAGGTACTGGCCCGCGCTGCCGCCGATCCCACCGCGATCGCGATCCGCGATGGTGCCCGCACTGTCACCTACGGCGAGCTCGACGCTGCCTCATCTCGCTTGGCTGCCCGCTTGGTCGAGCTCGGTGTCGGTGCGGGAGACCTTGTCGCGGTGAGCATTCCGCGCTCGGCTGACTCGGTCACCGCGGTCTGGGCGGTCGTGAAGTCCGGCGCGGGGTTCCTTCCCGTCGACCCGAACTATCCGGCGGATCGGATCGCCCACATGCTCGCCGATTCCGGTGCGGCGGCGGGGATCACGGTCGATGCTGTGCTGGCGGAGCTGCCGACCACAGTGAACTGGTTGGTGCTGGACCGCGCGGATTCGGGTGTGGGGACTGCCGATCTCGGCATTGGCGCGTCGGGCGACGGCTCGGTTGCGGGCGGCGCGAAGCGGCGGGCGGTGGATCCGTTGGATCCCGCGTATGTCATCTACACCTCCGGAACCACCGGTTTGCCCAAGGGTGTGGTGATTCCGCACGGGGCGGTGGCGGCGTATCTGCCGGTGCAGGCCGGGCGGTATCGCGCGTCGGCGGATGCGCGGGTGCTGCACGTGGCGTCGCCCTCGTTCGATATTTCGGTGGCTGAGCTGCTGTTGACCGTGACCGAGGGGGCGACCATGGTGGTCGCGCCCGCGGGGGTGTTCGGCGGGGTGGAGCTGGGGGAGTTGTTGCGGGTCGAGCGGGTGACCCATGTGGTGATCACGCCGTCGGCGTTGGCCACGGTGAACCCGGACGGGCTCGATGAGCTGCGGGTGGTCGTTGTCGGTGGTGAGGCGTGCCCGGCCGAGCTGGTTGCGCGCTGGACCGCGGCGATTCCGGGGCTGATCTTCCGTAATGGTTACGGGCCGACCGAGACGACCATTGTCACCAATATCAGCGAACCACTCAGTGCGACAACGCCTGTCACGCTCGGTGGGCCGGTGGAGGGCACGACGGAACTGGTGCTGGACGAGCGGTTGCGGCCGGTGCCTGCCGGGGTGGTCGGCGAGCTGTATATCGCGGGGGCGCAGTTGGCGCGCGGGTATCACCGTCGGCCCGCGTTGACGGCGGGGCGGTTCGTCACCAATCCGTTCGGTGCGCCCGGTGAGCGGATGTACCGCACCGGCGACACTGTGCGGTGGATTCAGCGGGATGGTTCGTTCGATCTGGAGTACCTGGGGCGTAACGACTTTCAGGTGAAGGTGCGTGGGTTCCGGATCGAGTTGGGTGAGATCGATGCGGTGCTGGGGCGCCATCCCTCGGTCGACTTCGCGGCCACGATCGGCCATCACACTGCTGTTGGTCAGCGCGGCGATGACGGCCTGCGTGGCGATGACGGCGGGGCTGTCGGCGACCGCACTGGCGTTGGCGCGACGCTGCTGGTGTCGTATGTGGTGCCTGTCGCTGGTGCCACGATTGACGCCGCCGCACTCACCGCCCACACGGCCGCCCACCTGCCCGCACACATGGTTCCGGCCGCGATCGTCGCCTTGGACGCGGTGCCGCTGACCCCCGTCGGCAAGCTCGACCGGGCTGCGCTGCCCGCACCGGTATTCGAAGCCGCCGCCTACCGCGCGCCGGAAACCGTCGCCGAGCAGGTGGTGGCCGCCGCGTTCGCCGAGGTGCTCGGACTGGACCGGGTCGGCCGCGACGACGACTTCTTCGACCTCGGCGGCAACTCGCTCCTGGCCACCCGCCTGATGGCGCGCATCGGCACCGACCTCGACATTCGCATCCCCGTGCGCCAACTGTTCGACACCGCGACCGTGTCCGCGCTGGCCGCGGCGGCCGACCGTCTGCGCGGTACCGGCACCGGTCCCACGCTGGTGGCAGGACCCCGGCCGGACCCGCTGCCGCTGTCGCCCGCACAGCAGCGCATGTGGTTCCTCAACCGTTTCGACCCCGGTTCGGCCACCGACAACATTCCGATGGCCGTGCGCCTGACCGGCGATCTCGACATCACCGCCCTCCAGGCCGCGATCGTCGATGTGCTGGACCGGCACGAGGTCTTGCGCACCCGCTACCCGGAAATCGACGGCAACGCAATCGCCGAGATCCTCCCGGCCGCTGGCCTTCTCGGCGAGGTGCACCCCCGCATCGTGTCGGCGGGCGAGTTGCCCGACGCGGTGCGCACTGTCGCGTCGATCGGCTTCGACCTCACTGTCGACGCCCCGATTCGCGCGACCTTGCTCCGTGTTGCCGCGACAGATGCCGCGACAGATGCCACGACAGGTGCTACGACGGGTGCTGCGACCCATGCCGCGACGAGTGCCGCGACGGAGGTGGCGGTCCAAGCGGAGTATGTGCTGGTGATCGTGCTGCATCACATTGCGGCGGACGGGTTCTCGTTCGGACCGTTGATTCGCGATATTCTCACCGCCTATGCGTCACGCGCAGCCGGTGTTGTCCCGCAGTGGACGCCGCTGGCGGTGCAGTACGCCGACTACGCGGTGTGGCAGCACGCGGTGCTCGGTGATCCGGCTGATGCGGAATCGGTTGCCGCCAAGCAACTCTCGTACTGGCGTGAAGCGTTGGCGGGCGTGCCCGAGCAGTTGGAGCTGCCTGCGGACCGTACCCGTCCGGCGGTCGCCACGCGGCGTGGCGGGATGCACAGCGTCGACATCGACGGCCGGACCCACCGCGCGCTGGCGGAATTCGCTCGTGCACACGGCATTACGGTGTTCATGGCGGCGCACGCGGTGTTCGCGGTGCTGTTGGCGCGATTGTCCGCGACCACTGATATCGCGATCGGCACCCCGGTGTCGGGGCGTGGTGAACGTGCGCTGGACGCCCTGGTCGGCATGTTCGTGAACACCCTCGTGCTGCGCACCGAGGTCGCACCCGCGACGCCGTTCGTCGACCTGATCGCCCAGGTCCGCGACACCGACCTGGCCGCGCTCGGCCACGCCGACGTACCGTTCGAACGCCTCGTGGAGGTTGTCGATCCGGTGCGCTCGACCGCGCGCAACCCGCTGTTCCAGGTGATGTTGTCGCTCAACGAGGACACTCCGAGCGAACTGGCCCTGCCCGGTCTCACTGTCGCCGGTTTCGACCTGCCCGCCGGTGTGGCCAAGTTCGACCTGGAACTCACCCTCACCGAACATCGCGACGAAATCGGCAGTCCCGCAGGTATTTCCGGTGCGTTCCTCTACGCCACCGATCTGTTCGAGGCCACCACCATCGCCGGTTTCGCCACTCGGTTGCACCGCCTGCTCGACGCCGTCCTGGCCGACCCGGCGCGCCCCGTCGGCGACATCGACCTGCTCGACACCGCCGAGCGCACCGAAATTCTCCACACCTGGAACGACACCGCCATCGACGGTGCCAGCTCCGCCACCCTCGCCTCGCTGTTCGCTGATCAAGCAGCCGCAAGTCCCCACGCGATCGCTGTGGTCGTTGACACGGATCCGGCCGACGAGGTGTCGCCGGATTCCGACTTCGCAAGTATCGCGGCAGTTGAGCTTTCGTACGCCGAGTTCGGTGTGCGGGTTGCGCGGTTGGCGCGGCATTTGATCGCGCTCGGGGCGGGGCCGGGGTCGTTGGTCGCGGTGGCTATGCGACGTGGAGTGGAGCAGTTGGTCGCGGTGCACGCAGTGCTCGCAGCCGGTGTGGCTTATGTGCCGGTTGATCCGGATCATCCGGTGGAGCGGACGGCGTCTGTGCTGGCACAGACGGCACCGGTCTGCGTGCTGACTGTCACCGGAAGTGGTGTGGCGGTGGGGGAGTCGGTGTTGGTCGACACCCTGGATCTGTCGGCGCTGTCCGGTGCGCCGATCGCCGATGATGAGCGGGTTGCTCCGTTGCGTCCGGAACATCTCGCGTACGTGCTGTTCACTTCGGGTTCCACGGGTCGGCCGAAGGGTGTGGCGGTGCCGCACAAGGCGGCGGTGAACCAGCTGCTGTGGTTGCAGCGGGAGTACCCGCTGGGCGCCGACGATGTGGTGTTGCAGAAGACGCCGTTCACCTTCGATGCCTCGGTCTGGGAACTGTTGTGGCCCTTGCAGGTTGGTGCGCGACTGGTGCTCGCTACCGCTGACGGTCACCGTGACCCGGCATACCTGGCGTCCGCCACCGTGCGTCACCGCGTGAGTGTTGTTCAGTACGTGCCCTCGGTGTTGGCCGCGGTGGTCGCGGAACCGGTGCACGCGCAGGCGGATTCGCTGCGTCTGGTGTTCGCGGGCGGTGAAGCGCTGACGACCGATCTGGCACGGCGCGTGCACGCGAGCACCGGCGCGACAGTGGTCAACCTGTACGGACCCACCGAGACTGCCATCCAGGTCACCACGCATGAGGTGGGTGACGAGCAGGGTTCGTCGGTACCGATCGGTACGCCGGTTGCCGATTCCCGTGTGTACGTGCTGGATTCGCGCTTGCACCCGGTCCCGGCCGGGGTGCCGGGTGAGCTGTATGTGGCGGGCGCCCAGCTCGCCGACGGCTACCACGGTCGCACCGACCTCACCGCCGAACGTTTCGTCGCCGACCCCTTCGGCACCGGCGAGCGCCTGTATCGCACCGGTGACCTGGTCACCTGGCGCACCGGCCCGAACGGCCCCGCCCTGCATTACCTGGGCCGCACCGACTTCCAGGTGAAACTGCGCGGCCTGCGCATCGAGCCGGCCGAGATCGAAGCCGCCATCGCCTCGGTCCCCGGCGTCAGCCGCGTCGCCATGCTGGTCCGCTCGGACGAGGGTCGCCCCGACCAACTCGTCGCCTACGTGGTCCGCGCTGCCTCCGAAACGGTCGATACGTCCACGCTGGATTCAGTCGCCCCCACTGTCGCCGATCTCGACGCCGCGATCACCGAGACTCTGCCCTCTTACATGGTGCCGGGCGCGTACGTATTCCTCGACGAGCTGCCGGTCAACGCCTCGGGCAAGCTCGATCGGCGGGCGTTGCCCGCACCGCAGGCGCGTCAGCTCGACTACCGCGAACCCGCCACCGCCACCGAGCGGATCGTCGCCGCGACCTTCGCGGGTGTGCTCGATCTCGAGCGGGTCGGCGCGGGCGATGACTTCTTCGCGCTCGGTGGTAATTCGCTGCTCGCCACGCAGGTGGCGGCGCGGCTGGGTGCGGCGCTGGATGCTCGGGTGCCCGTGCGGGAGCTGTTCGAGGCCAGCACTGTCGACGGGCTCGCGGTGCGGCTGGATGCTCTGCGCGGCACCGGTAGCAGGCGTGGGCCGGTCGCCGGGCAACGGCCGCAACGGATTCCGTTGTCGCCCGCGCAGCAGCGGATGTGGTTCCTGCACCGCTTCGATCCCGATTCCGCCGCGTACCACATTCCGGTCGCGATCCGCCTCAGCGGCGAACTCGATGCGACGGCGATGCGCGGTGCGCTGGGTGATCTGATCGCCCGGCACGAGACCTTGCGCACCACCTACCCCGAATTCGACGGGCAGGCAACGCAACTCGTCGGCGAGGCGTTCACCCCTGAGCTGTCTGTAGTCGATGTGGCTGCCGAAGAGGTGCCTGCGGCGGTCGTCGCGGTGCTCGCCGGTGGTTTCGATATCACCACTGAGGTGCCGGTGCGCGCGGCTCTGCTGCGGGTGACCGCGACCGAGCACGTGTTGGTGCTGGTGGTGCATCACATCGCCGCCGATGGTTGGTCGATGGGCCCGCTGACGCGAGATCTGGTGGCCGCCTACGCATCCCGTGCCGCCGGTGCGGAACCGCAACTGCCCCCGCTGGCTGTGCACTACGCCGACTACGCGCTGTGGCAGACAGAGGGTTTGGGCAGCGTCGACGATCCGGACGCGCCGCTGGCCCGCCAGCTCGACTACTGGACGGACCGCCTCGCTGGCCTGCCCGATGTCCTGACCCTGCCCGCCGACCGGCGCAGGCCGCTGGTCGCCTCGAACCGGGGCGCCACCTTCCTTACTGAACTCGACGCTGACCTGCATCGTGGCATCGAGGAACTGGCTCGTGCGCACCGTGCGACCCCGTTCATGGTGTTGCACGCGGGCCTGTCCGTGCTGCTGGCGCGACTGTCGGCCGGTGCCGACATCGTCGTGGGCACGCCGGTGGCCGGTCGCGGGCATCGCGAACTCGACGACATCGTCGGCATGTTCGTCAACACCCTGGTGCTGCGTGCGCACGTGCGCGCCGACGCCCGCTTCGGCGATCTGCTCGATGACGTCCGCTCCGGCGACCTGGACGCGTTCGATAACGCCGATGTGCCCTTCGAAAGTCTGGTCGACGCACTGAATCCGGCGCGCTCCCAAGGCTATTCGCCGCTGTACCAGATCTCGCTCGCGCTGCAGAACCAGCGCCGGACCGCGTTCGAACTGCCCGGCCTGACCCTGTCGGGTCTGACCCTGCCGGACGCGCCGATCGAAGTGGACCTGGACTTCACCTTCGTCGACCGTTTCGCCTCCGACGGCACGCCCGACGGGCTCGATCTCGAACTGCGTTACGCGACCGACCTTTTCGACGCCGACACCGTGGCGCGGATGGTCGCCATGCTCGAGCGCGTCCTGCGCACCGCGGTCGCACAGCCTTCCACGGCCGTAGGCGATCTCGCGCTGCTGGCCGACGCCGACCGTGCCGAACTGCTCGCGGGCCCGCACGGGGACGTGGTCGAACTCGACGCGGCCCTGGCCGAACTGGGCGTGCGCGCACCGCTGGCCGCCCACCTGCTCGATGCCGCGGCCGCCCGCGATCCGCACGCCATCGCTGCGGTGTTCGAAGGCGTCGAAATCACCTATGGCGCACTGGCTGCCAGGGCCAACCGCTTCGCGCGCAGGCTGATCGACTGCGGCGTCGGCCCGGAAACGCCGGTGGCCGTTGCTGTTCCGCGCAGCATCGAACTGCTGGTGGTGTTGCACGGTGTGCTCGCCGCCGGTGGCGTCTACGTGCCGATCGACGCCGCCCAGCCCGCCGAGCGCATCGGGCATGTGCTGGAGACGGCCACGCCGCGCCTGGTGGTCGTGGCGGCCGCCGGTGACCTCGACCACGTCGACAGTGGCATCCGATCCGCAACCGCCTCAGTACATTTCGCGGCAGCCTCGCGCTCCGGGTTCCCGGTGCTCACCGTTGCCCAGCTCGAGGATGCGGCGCAGGGCACCGTCGCGGGCACCCCGCTCACCGACGTCGAACGGCTCTCGCCGCTGCACCCCGAGCACCCGGCGTACGTGCTGTTCACCTCCGGCTCCACCGGTACGCCCAAGGGTGTGCTGATCTCGCACCGTGCCGTGGTGAACGAAATCGCCTGGCTGCGTGGCGAATACGTGATGACCGCCGCGGACCGCTTCCTGCAGCGCGCACCGCTGACCTTCGACGTGTCGCTGTGGGAACTGCTGGCGCCCGCGCTGCTCGGCGCCCGGCTGGTGCTGCTGCGGCCCGGCGGACACCTCGACCTGGCGTACCAGGCGCGGGTGGTGCGTGAGCAGGGCATCACCATCATGGAGATCGTGCCGTCGGTGCTGGCCGCGATGCTGGCCGAAGGTCTCGGCGACGCGCTGAGCGGGCTGCGGATGCTGCATGTGGGCGGTGAGGAACTGCCCGCGCCGCTGGCGGCCACCGTGCTCGCGACCATCCCCGGCGAGCTGCACAACACGTACGGTCCGACCGAAGTGGCGATCACCAGCACCTTCCAGCAGATCACGGCACCGGTCGAGCAGACCGAAATGCCGATCGGCAAGCCGACGTGGAATGTGCGCGCGTACGTCCTGGACGAGCGGTTGCACCCGGTGCCCGGTGGTGTCGCGGGTGAGCTGTATCTGGCGGGTGCGCAGTTGGCTCGCGGGTACCTCGGCAAGCCTGATCTGACTGCCGACCGGTTCGTCGCCGACCCGTTCGGTGCTGATGGTGCCCGCATGTATCGCACGGGCGACCTTGTCCGTCGTGATCGACAGGGTGCATTGGTTTACCTGGGGCGCAACGACTTCCAGGTGAAGATCCGTGGCCTGCGGATCGAGCTGGGTGAGATCGAGGCGGCCCTAGGCGACGCACCCGGCGTCACGCACGCGACCGTGCTGCCCGCCACCGACGATGCCGGACGCCAGTGCCTGGTCGGGTACGTCGCGGGCGATGTCGATGTCGTCGCGGTGCGCGCTCACGTCGCGGGTCGGGTGCCCGCGTACATGGTGCCCGCCCACCTCGTGGTGCTGGACACCGTGCCGTTGAACTCCGCCGGCAAGCTCGACCGGGCGGCGCTGCCCGCCGCTGACCTTTCGGTGACCACGGCATATGTGGCGCCGCGACCGGGAGCACAGACCGCGCTTGCCGCGGTGATCGCCGAGTTGCTCGGGGTGCCGCGGGTGGGTGCGCACGACGACTTCTTCGCCGTCGGCGGCAACTCGCTGCTGGCGATGCGCCTAGTGGCGCGGGCCAATGCCGCGCTGGGCAGTGCGCTGGATGTGCGCGACGTGTTCGACGCGCCGACCGTGGCGGGCTTGGCCGCACGGGCCGCTGAGGGTCGCGAACAGCTGCCGCCGCTGACCGCAGTGGTGCCGCGTCCTGATCGAATCCCGTTGTCGCTGGCGCAGACTCGCCTGTGGTTGCTGAACCGCATCGACCCGGACTCGGCCGTGTACACCCTGCCGATCGCCTTGCGCCTGACCGGCGACCTCGACACGGACGGCTTGTGGGCCGCGCTCGCCGACGTCCTCGGCCGGCACGAATCCCTGCGCACCGTGTTCCCCGAAGACGCGCAGGGCCCGACCCAGGTCATCCTCCCCGTCGGTCAGGTCATGCCTGCGACCGCCGTCCAACAAGTCCGCGAGGACGACTTGGTCGACGCCGTGCGCGCGATCATCGGCGCGCCCTACGACCTGACCACCGAGCCGCCGCTGCGTGCCGCGCTGCTGCGTCGCGTCGCGTCCGCGCATGGCCGCCCCGACGACGTGCACGGCCGCCCCGACGACGTGCACGGCCGCCCCGACGACGTGCACGGCCGCCCGGACGACGTGCACGGCCGCCCGGACGACGTGCACGGCGACCCCAGCGACGCGCATGGCCACGCTGACGGCGCGCATGGCCACGCTGACGGCGCGCATGGCCACGCTGACGGCGCGCACGGCTTGTCCGACGACGCGCATGGTCCCGCTGACGACGTGCATGGTCGACCCGACGAAGCGCACACCCCCGAGATCGAGCATGTTCTCGTGCTCGCCGTGCACCACATTGCCGCCGACGGCGTATCGACCACACCGCTGGCTCGCGACCTGATCACCGCTTACGCCGCGCGTTCGGCGGGCGGGGCGCCTGCCTGGGAACCGCTGCCGCTGCAGTACCCCGACTTCACCCTGTGGCAGCACTCGGTGCTCGGCGACGCGGCCGACCCCGACTCGCGGCTGGCGCGTCAGCTGACGCATTGGCGTAGCGAATTGGACGGGCTGGCACCGGTTTTGGAGCTGGCTACGGACCGTCCGCGACCCGTGGTGCGCGATGGTTCGGGTGCGGCTGTCGGGTTCGATGTGCCCGCCGAGGTGGTCGCGGGGATCGAGGCGCTGGCTCGGCGGCACGGTGTTTCCACGTTCATGGTGGTGCACGCGGCGTTCGCGGTGCTGTTGTCGCGGCTGGGTGCCGGGGCCGATATCGCGGTTGGTACGCCGGTCGCGGGGCGTGCCGATGCCGCTCTGGATGATCTGGTCGGGATGTTCGTCAACACGTTGGTGCTGCGGACCGCCGTGGACGGGGGTGCCGGTTTCGCTGAACTGCTCGCACAGGTGCGGGCGGCGGACTTGGCGGCGTTCGCCCATGCTGACCTGCCGTTCGAACGGTTGGTAGAGGAACTGAACCCGGTGCGGTCCACCGCGTATGCCCCGATCGTGCAGGTGATGTTGGCGTTCGAGCATCGCGAGGACACCACGATCGAACTGCCGGGGCTGCAGATCGCCGAGTTCGCGATGCCTGCCGCGACCACCCAGTTCGATCTGTCGCTGGCCATCAACGAGATCGCCGGTGCCGCAGGCGAACCGGGCATGCGCGGATGGTTGCGGTACGCCACAGATCTGTTCGACGCGGACACGGTCGCCGGGTTCGGTGCGCGGTTCGTGCGGGTGCTGAGCGCGGTGGTCGCCGATGACACCGTCGCGGTCGGTGAGATCGACCTGCTCGATGCGGGCGAAACCGCGCAGCTGGCGGCCTGGAACGACACCGCGGCGCCGTTGGATGTCGACGCGACGTTGGTGTCGATGTTCGCCGAACAGGCCGTGCGTACCCCGGACGCCACAGCTCTCGAGTTCGAGGGTGACCGAATCACCTACGCGCAGTTCGCTGTTCGTGTCGCACGACTGGCGCGGTGGTTGATCGCCGAACAGGTCGGGCCCGGTGCGATTGTCGGCGTGGGGCTGCGGCGGGGTATCGACCTGCTGGTCGCGCTGTACGCGGTGCAGGCCGCGGGCGCCGCCTACCTGCCGCTTGACCCCGATCATCCGGCCGATCGGATCGCCGATGTGCTCGCCACCGCGGCACCGGTCTGTGTGTTCGCGGCCCCCGGCTTCCCCGAAACAGGGACGCGCACGGTCGATCCGGCAGATCTTGAGCTGCACGGGTTCGCTGATGAACCCGTGACCGACGCCGACCGGATTCGGCCGCTGCGTGGCACCGACCTGGCGTACGTCCTGTTCACCTCCGGCTCCACCGGCAAGCCCAAGGGCGTCGCGGTCACCCACACCGCGATCGTCAACCGGCTGGTGTGGATGCAGGACGCCTACCGGCTCGACGCGGCCGGAACCGTGCTGCAGAAGACGCCGATCACCTTCGACGTGTCGGTGTGGGAATTGTTCTGGCCCTTGCAAGTCGGTGCCACCCTGGTGATCGCCCGACCCGACGGTCACCGCGATCCCGTCTACCTCGCCGAGGTGATCACCCGCACCGGTGTCGACGTGCTGCACTTCGTACCGTCGATGCTGGCAGCCTTCCTGGCCGAACCCCGTGCGGCCGACTGTGTTTCGCTGCGACAGGTGTTCGCCTCCGGTGAAGCGCTGCCCGCGGCCGACGCGCAGCGCCTGCGCGCACTGATTCCCGGTGTCGCCGTGCACAACCTGTACGGACCCACCGAGGCCGCGGTGGATGTGAGCTTCCACGAGGTCACCGACGCCGATGTTGCCACGGTGCCGATCGGTGCTCCGGTCGCCAATACCGCTCTGCACGTGCTCGATTCGCGGCTGCGCCCCGTGCCCGTCGGGACTCCCGGCGAGCTCTACCTGGCCGGTGTGCAGCTGGCGCGCGGCTACGTCGGTCGCCCGGACCTGTCTGCGGACCGCTTCGTCGCCAACCCTCTCGGTGCGGCGGGCGACCGGATGTACCGCACCGGTGACCTGGTGGTCCGCACCCGCTCCGGTGAATTGGAGTACTTGGGCCGCACCGACTTCCAGGTGAAACTGCGCGGCCTGCGCATCGAACTCGGCGAAATCGAAGCGGTCCTGACCGGGCTCGATGCGATCGACCGTGCTGTGGTCACCGTGCGCGACGACGGCACCGGGGACTACCTCACCGCCTACCTTGTGCCGTCGGAATTGCGCCCGACCGCCCCATCAGCTGCCGAAGCAGACGCAGTCGGTCTCGACGCGGCCCCATCAGCTGCCGAGGCGGAGACTCAGGGTCTCGACGCGGCCCCATCAGCTGCCGAGGCGGAGACTCAGGGTCTCGACGCGGCCTCATCAGCTGCCGAGACAGACGCTGTCGGTCTCGACACGGCCGCGGGTGCTACCCCCGCCGCGGATCCTGCCGGGGCGAGCGATATGGCCGCACGCCTTGACCTCGACGCAGTGAAAGCCGCGCTGCAGCAGGCACTTCCGGCCTACATGGTGCCCGCCGCCTTCGTCGTGCTCGAAACCTTGCCAGTGAACGCATCCGGCAAACTCGACCGACGCGCACTGCCCGCGCCCGAGCTGGTCGCCAGGGAATTCCGGGCACCGACCACGGAGTCGGAACAGCTTGTAGCCGGGGTGATCGCCGACGTGCTCGGTGTCGAACTGGTCGGCGCCGACGACAACTTCTTCGATCTGGGCGGCAACTCCCTCATCGCAACCCGTGTCGCCGCACGACTCGGCGCGGCACTGGACCGGCAGGTGCCGGTGGCTCGAATCTTCGAAACACCAGTGGTCGCGGACCTGGCCGCCGCACTCGACGCGGCCAGCGGGGCCGCACGGGTGGCGTTGGTGGCGGGGGAGCGGCCCGCGTCGATCCCGCTGTCGCCCGCGCAGCAGCGGATGTGGTTCCTCAACCGGTTCGACCCGGATTCGGCCGGATACAACGTGCCGATCGCGGTGCGGCTGACCGGTGCGCTCGATCTGCACGCGCTGGCCGCCGCCGTCGATGACCTCATCGACCGGCACGAAGTACTGCGCACCTTCTACCCCGAGACCGCCGACGGACCGGTGCAGCAGATCCTGTCCGCCGCCGAAGCCGGTGTGGCACTGCAGGTTCGCGAGGTGGCGGCCGAAGAGATCGTCGGGGCGGTGACGGTGCTGGCCGCGACCACCTTCGATGTGACCGCGGGTGTGCCGTGGCAGGTGGTGCTGTATCGGATCACCGACGACGAGGCCGTGCTGGCCATGGTTGTGCACCACATCAGCGCCGACGGTTCGTCGGTCCCGCCACTGGTGCGCGACCTGATGACCGCCTACCTGGCCCGTCGCGACGGTGCCGCACCGCAGTGGGCGCCGCTGCCGGTGCAGTACGCCGACTACGCGCTGTGGCAGCGTGCGGTGCTCGGCGACGAGAACGACCCGGCGTCGGTGGCGGCTCGTCAGCTGGACTTCTGGCGCGGAGAACTCGCCGACCTGCCCGATGAGCTGGCCTTGCCGCTGGACCGGCCGCGACCCGCCGTGCGCACGCTCGCGGGCGGGACCGTTCCGGTGGCACTGGACGCGGACACCCACGCCAGGCTCGCCGTGCTGGCGAGGGAATCCGGGGCCACGCTGTTCATGGTCGTGCACACCGCGTTCGCCGCGCTGCTCGGCCGACTGTCGGGCAGCAACGACATCACCGTGGGGACGCCGGTTGCCGGGCGCGGTGAGGCCGCGCTGGAAGACCTGATCGGCATGTTCGTCAACACGCTGGTCTTCCGTACTCGCCTGCGGGCTTCAGAGTCGTTCCAGCAGTTGCTGATTCGTCAGCGGGCCACCGACCTGGCGGTCTACGCGAACGCCGAGGTGCCGTTCGAGCGGCTCGTGGAGGTTCTCGATCCGGCTCGTTCGACCGCACGGCATCCGCTGTTCCAGGTCGGGTTCTCGTTCCAGAACTTCGAACGCGCGGAGCTGGCGCTGCCCGGCATCACGGTGTCGGGCCTGGACACCGACAGTGAACTGTCGCAGTTCGACCTGCATCTGATCGTCAGCGACGAGTACAACGCCGACGGGACCGCGGCGGGTGTGAGCGGCGTGCTCACCTACGCGCACGACGTGTTCGACACCGAGACCGCCGCGGCGATCGGCGCGCGTCTGGAACGGCTGCTCACCGCCGTTGCCGCCGCACCGCACACACCACTGGACTCCGTCGATGTGCTCGAGCCTGCCGAACGGCACCGCATTCTCGACCAGTGGAACGACACGGCCCACGAAATCGACCGCACCGCAACGCTGCTCACCGCTTTCAACGCACAGGTGCAGGCGCAACCGAACGCCACGGCGCTGGTGTTCGACGGCACAGAACTGACATACGCCGCCTTCGGCGACCGCGTAAACAGGCTCGCCCGCCATCTGATCGCCGAAGGTGTCGGTCCCGATGTGCTGGTCGCCCTGGCGATGCGCCGCTCGATCGACCTGGTCGTGGCCATGTACGCGGTGCTCACCGCCGGTGGCGCCTACGTCCCCGTCGACCCCGACCACCCCGTCGACCGCATCGCCCAGGTCCTCGACACCGCCCGCCCCCACCTCGTCCTGACCACGCACCGGGACGAGTTCACCGCCCCGTTTGCTGTCGATTCCGACACGACTTCCCGCGAAACGACAGGTGCCGAGGCGAATTCGAGTCCACCCCAGGTCGCGGTGCAGCCGAGCGCCACCGACTCCGTCGACGTCAAGGCCGCCTCGGGCGCGCGGGTTGTCTCGCTAGACGATGTCGACACGACGAACTACTCAGCGCACCCGGTAGCCGACGGTGAACGCGTTGCCCCACTGCGGGATTCGAACCTGGCCTACGTCCTGTTCACCTCCGGGTCCACCGGCACGCCCAAGGGTGTGGCAATGACCCACGCCGGGATTCGCAATCAGATCGCCTGGCTCAATGAGCAGTACGGGCTCGGCAGCGAGGACGTGTACCTGCAGAAGTCCGCGGCCGGGTTCGACCTGTCGGTGTGGGGCTTCTTCGCCCCGCTCGCCGCAGGTGCGACGCTGGTCCTGGCCACGCCCGACGGTCATCGTGACCCGCTGTATCTGGCCGAACTCGTTGCCGTGCAGCAGATCACCGTGGTCGACTTCGTGCCGTCGATGCTGGCGATGTTCGCCGCACACGCCGATGCTGCGCAACTGACGAGCCTGCGACTGGTCTTCGCGATCGGCGAAGCGCTCACCCCGGAGACCGTGTCGGCGTTCCGGACGAAATCGGTTGCGGCCGTGCACAACCTGTACGGGCCTACCGAAGCCGCCGTGTCGGTCACCGCGTGGCCCGCCGACGAGGCGACCGGGCAGACCGTGCCGATCGGTGTGCCCGAATGGAACACGCGCGTCTACGTGCTCGACGAGCGGTTGCGGCCAGTGGCACCTGGTGTTGCCGGTGAGCTGTACCTGGCTGGCGACCAGCTGGCACGCGGCTACCTCGGCAGGCCCGACCTCTCGGCGGACCGCTTCGTCGCGGACCCGTTCGTCGCGGGGCTGTCGGGCGCGGACCCGATTGTCGCGGGGATGTCGGGCGCGGACCCGATTGTTGTGGGGATGTCGGGCGCGGACCCGTTCGCCGCAGAAGGTGATGCCGAGGTTCTTACGGGGTCGTCCGCAGCGGGCACGACTCGCAGCTCCGTCGGCGGTGCCCGCATGTACCGCACCGGTGACCTGGTGCGCTGGACTCGCGACGGCGTGCTCGTCTACCTGGCGCGCATCGACTTCCAGGTGAAATTCCGTGGTCAGCGCATCGAACTCGGCGATATCGAGGCCGCGCTGCAGGGTCTGGCCGGGGTCAGTCAGGCCGCGGCGGTGGTGTCCGACAGCGATACCGGCGAACGGCTCGTCGGGTATGCGGTGGCGTCCCCCGGCGTCGAGCTGGATCCGGCGCAGTTGCGCACGGGTCTCGCCGCGGTGTTGCCGTCGTACATGGTGCCGTCGGTGATCGTCGTGCTCGACGCCTTCCCGCTCAACACGTCCGGCAAGTTGGACCGAAAGGCTTTGCCCGCACCGGAATTCGTCGCTCGGCCGTTCCGGGAGCCGGTCAGTGCGACCCAGCGGGCGGTGGCCGAGGTGTTCGGCGAAGTGCTCGGGCGCGAACAGGTCGGTCTCGACGACGACTTCTTCGAACTGGGCGGCAACTCGCTCATCGCGACCCGCGTCGCCGCTCGACTCGGCGCGGCCCTGTCGATGCGGGTGCCGGTGCGGACCCTGTTCGAAGCCACCACCGTGGCCGATCTGGCGGCCGCGTTGGCCGCGCGCGTCGGCAGTGGGGCCGGGATCGCGCTCACCGCGGGCGAACGACCGGCTCGGATTCCGTTGTCGGCCGCTCAGCAGCGGATGTGGCTGCTCAACCGCCTCGACCCGGATTCCGCCGCCTACAACATCCCGATCGCGGTGCGCCTGACCGGCGATGTCGACGCCGCCGCGCTGGCTGCTGCGGTCACCGATGTGCTGGATCGGCACGAGGTGCTGCGCACGGCTTACCCGGCGATCGACGGGATCGGGTACCAGGCGGTGTGGGAGTTCGTGCCCGCGCCGGTGGTGGAGAACGTCGATCCGATCGCGGTGCCTGCCATCGTGGCGGCGGAGATCGGGCGCGGGTTCGATGTCACCGCGGCGCCGCCCGTGCGGGTGCGTGTGTTGCGTTGTGCGGCAGACGAAGTCGTGTTGGTGGTGGTGATTCACCACATCAGCGCCGATGGGTTCTCGGCCGGTGCGCTGCTGCGTGACACGACCGCCGCCTACTTCGCGCGTCGTGCGGGTGCCGAACCCGGTTGGGCGCCGCTGCCGGTGCAGTATGCCGACTACACGCTGTGGCAGCGTGCGGTGTTGGGCAGCGAGGACGACGTCGAATCGGTGGCGGCCCGGCAGTTGCGGTTCTGGCGCAGTGAGCTGGCAGGGCTGCCCGGTCTGCTCGAACTGCCTGCTGACCGGCCGCGTCCCGCAGTCGCGTCACAGCGCGGTGCCAGTGTGGAAACTGTTGTGCCGCAGCAGGTGTGGGAGCGAGTGGGCCAGCTGGCTCGCCGCGCCGACGCCAGCGAGTTCATGGTCGCCCACGCCGCCTTGTCCGCGCTGCTCGCGCGCCTGGCCGGCACCGGCGACATCGCGATCGGCACGCCCGTGGCCGGACGTGGTGAGCAAGCCCTCGATGACCTCGTCGGCATGTTCGTCAACACGCTCGTGCTGCGGACGGGTGTGGACCCCGCCGCCTCGTTCCGCACGCTGTTGCGCGAGGCCAGGCGGGTGGACCTGGACGCGTTCGAGAACGCGGATGTGCCGTTCGAACGCCTGGTAGACGTGCTCGACCCGGTCCGCTCGACCGCCCACAGCCCGCTGTTCCAGGTGATGTTGGCGTTCCAGAACCTGTCCGCCGCCCCCGTCGAGGTGGTCCTGCCCGACCTCACCGTCACCGGGCTGGAAGCCGACGCGGCCATCGCCAAGTTCGACCTGGACCTGGTCCTGGCCGACACCGCCGACGGCGGTTGCTCGGTGAGCCTGACCTACGCCACCGACCTGTTCGACGCCGACACCGCCGCCCGCATCGCGCAGGGTTACGTCCAGGTGCTCGACGCGGTCACCGCCGATCCTGACCGTGCGGTGGGCGATATCGACCTGTTGACCGACGATGACCGCCGCGTGCTCGAAAAGTGGTTGGACACAGCGCCTTCGGTGAACGCTCGGGAGTCGCTCAGTCGGCAGTTCGTGTCGACGCCGGATATGCTGGCCGACGGCATCACCGAGCATCGCGGGTGCACCGACGGCCCGGCTGCCGGTCATCGCGCCGACGGCGTGGCTGCCGACCATCGCGCCGACGGCGTGGCTACTGACCATCGCACCGACGGCGTGGCTACTGACCATCGCGCCGACGGCCCGACTACCGACCATCGCGTTGTCGCGACATCGGAAGCAGGCATTCTGCCTATCGCGTTCGACCGCCAGGTTGCGCGGACACCGGCCGCAGTCGCGCTCATCGACGGCGACGCCGCGCTCACCTATGCCGAGTTCGCGGACCGAGTGAACCGGCTCGCGCGGCACCTCATCGAACAGGGTGTCGGGCCGGATAGTTCCGTGGCAGTCGCTGTGCGTCGGTCGACGGAACTGCTGGTCGGGGTGTACGCGGTACTCGCGGCGGGCGGCACCTACGTGCCGATCGACCCCGATCATCCGGCCGAGCGGATCGCCCGCATCGTGCGCATCGCGCAACCGGTCTGCGTGCTCACCACCACCGGCGACGCCGTGGGCTTCCCGGCACACGGCCTGGATGTGGTGTCGGTGGACACGGTGGATCTCACCGCCTATTCGGCAGGACCGATCGCCGATGGCGAACGTGTGCGACCGCTGCTGCCCGAGCACACCGCGTACGTGATCTTCACGTCCGGATCGACGGGACTACCCAAGGGCGTCGGTGTCCCGCACCGCGCGATCGTCAACCAACTCGACTGGCTCGCACAGGAATTCGAGTTCACCGCCGGTGACACCGTGCTGCACAAGACCCCGACCACCTTCGACGCCTCGATCTGGGAACTGTTACTGCCCCAGCGAGTCGGCGCCCGCACCGTCATCGCCGAGCCCGGCGGCCACGGTGATCCCGCCTACCTCGCGCAGCTGATCGCCGAACATCGCATCGACACAGTGCAATTCGCGCCCACCCTGCTCGCCGCCTACGTCGCGCACGTGCAAGGCCACGGCTCCCTGCAGCGGGTCTTCGCCGGTGGCGAGGCGCTGCCTGCCGCATTGGCGCAGCAGGTTCGCGCGCTCACAGGCGCGGACGTGGTGAACCTGTACGGGCCCACCGAAACCGCCGTGCAGGTCAGCACCCACGTGGTGAGCGACGACGACACCGTCACGGTGCCGATCGGTGTGCCCGTGTGGAACACCGGGCTCTACGTGCTCGACTCCAGGCTGCGGCCGGTACTGCCGGGTGTGACCGGCGAACTGTATGTCGGCGGCCAGCAGCTCGCGCACGGATACGTGGGTGCGGCCGAACTCACCGCCGAGCGATTCCTGCCCGATCCGTTCGGTGCCCCCGGCACACGGATGTACCGCACCGGTGACCTCGTTCGACTGCGTGGAAAGACCGCTCCCACACTGGAATACGTGGGTCGCTCCGACCTGCAGGTGAAGCTCAACGGTCAGCGCATCGAACTCGGCGAAGTCGAAGCCGCGTTGCAGCGTCAGCCGGGGGTCGCGCAGGCCGCGGCCGCGGTGGTGTCCGGTGTGGGTGCCGACCGGCTCGTCGCCTACGTCGTTGCTGCCCGAAGCGGGGAGATCGACCCTGCCGGTGATGGCGCTGCAATGGTTCCCGGTGCAGAGGTGACCGCCGGTGTCGGTACTGATTCGACACAGATCGGTGACGTGGAAGGCGGTGCGAGCGTGAGTGGTTCGCTGCTCGACGCCGCCGCCTTGCGTTCAGCACTGGCCGCGGAACTCCCCGGCTACCTGGTGCCCGCCGTCGTACTCGAACTCGATTCCCTGCCCGTCAACACCTCCGGCAAACTCGACCGCACCGCACTCCCCACCCCCGAACTGCGCCAGGCGACCTACCGGGCACCGATCACCGAGACCGAACAGCTCGTCGCGGAAGCCTTCGCGCGCGTGCTCGGCCTGGACCGAATCGGCATGGACGACAACTTCTTCGACCTCGGCGGCAACTCCCTCACCGCGGTCCAACTGTCGTCCCGACTGAGCGAAGCGTTGGGCAGCATGGTGCCGGTTGCGTGGTTCTTCACCGACCCGACGCCCGCCGTCGTCGTGGAACATCTACGCGCCGAGGATGATTCGGCCGACGACGCGTTCGCGATACTGCTTCCGCTGCGCGCGGGCGGCATCGGCGCACCACTGTTCTGCATCCACCCCGTCGGCGGCGTCTCCTGGTCGTTCGCCGGCCTGACCCGACACCTGGACTCCCAGCGTCCGATCTACGGCCTGCAGTCACCCGCGCTCACCGAGCACGAACCGCTGCCCGCCACCATCGACGCCTGGGCGCAGCGCTACATCGCCGCCATCCGCACGGTGCAGCCGGAAGGGCCGTACCACCTGCTCGGCTGGTCGCTGGGCGGGCTGCTCGCACACGCCGTCGCGACCGGTCTGCAAGCCGAAGGCGAACAGGTGAACCAGCTGGCCATGATGGACAGCTGGCTCGGCGACGGACCCGACAGCACCCCGATGCCCACCGTCGGCGACCTGCTCGGCGGGCTCGCGGGTGACGACATCGCCTTCGACACCGACGGCCTGGTCGCCGCGGCCGCGGGCATCGGCGGACCACTGGCCGCGCTGGACCGCAGCCGCATCGCCAGGATCATCGACGCCGCCACCGCGTCGATGCACATGGTCGACGACTACCGCCCGCAAAGATTCGACGGTGACCTGGTCTACTTCGCCGCCACCGTCGACGACCCCACCGGCGCCCGCGGCGCACAAAGCTGGACCACGGCCATCGGCGGCACCATCCACCGCCACGGCATCGCCGCCACCCACTGGGCCATGGCGAGCGAGGCGGCCTTGGCGCAGATCGCGGACGTCCTCGACGCCGCGCAACCGGGCGCGGACCGGTCCGCGAGCGAGGACGGCAGGACGAGGGCCGATGCACGTGCGGGGGCGATGGGCGCATAGAATCGCGGAGCCGGCCGCAGTGCCTGCTGCCCCACACCCGCGCGTGTTCCAGGGGCACCGCACATGTCGCCAGCTCCCAGATTTCGAGAGGTCGAAGAAACCATGCCAGTACAGCCGTCCGGTGGAATCGGGTGACGAAGCCTAAGTTGACCGAGTCCAGTACCGAACCCGCTGACGACGTCTCCACCGACGGTGGAGTGCGCCGCACCGTGCTCCCCGGCGGCCTGCGCGTGGTCACCGAACACGTGCCCGGCGTGCGCTCCGCCTCCATCGGCGTGTGGGTCGGCGTCGGTTCGCGCGACGAAGGCCCCACCGTCGCGGGCGCCGCGCACTTCCTCGAACACCTGCTGTTCAAGGCGACCCCCACCCGCACCGCACTGGATATCGCACAGTCCATGGACGCGGTCGGCGGCGAACTCAACGCGTTCACCGCCAAAGAGCAGACCTGCTACTACGCCCACGTCATCGACGAGGACCTGCCACTGGCGGTCGACCTGGTCTCCGACGTGGTGCTCAACGGCCTGTGCCGCGCGGTCGACGTCGACGTGGAACGGCAGGTGGTCCTGGAAGAGATCGCCATGCGCGACGACGACCCCGAAGACCTGGTCGCGGACTCCTTCCTCACCGCCATGTTCGGCGACCACCCCATCGGCCGCCCGGTGATCGGCAGCGTCGAATCCATCGAGGACATGCAGGCCGCCCAGCTGCGCGGCTTCCACCAGCGCCGCTACCGGCCCGAACGCATGGTCGTGGCGGTGGCGGGCAATGTCGAACACGAGCGGGTGGTCGAACTGGTGCAGCGCGCGTTCGGACCTCACCTCGACAGTGCCGCCCAACCCGCGCCGCGTCGCGAAGGCAAGTTCCGCGCACAGGGCGCGCCCGGTCTGATCAGGATCAATCGCGACAGCGAACAGACCCACCTCGCCTTCGGTGTGCGCGCGTTCGGCAGGCACGAGGGGCAGCAGCGCTGGCCGCTGTCGATCCTCAACACCATCGTCGGCGGCGGGCTGAGTTCGCGTCTGTTCCAACGCATTCGGGAAGAACGCGGCCTGGCCTACTCGGTGTATTCGAGCGTGGACACCTTCGCCGATACCGGGTCGTTCTCGGTGTCGCTGGGCTGCCAACCCGAAAACCTCGGCCAGGTCACCACTTTGGCGCGCGACGTGCTCGACGAGGTCGCGGCCAACGGGGTCACCGACGCCGAATGTGCCAGGGCCAAGGGATCTTTGCGCGGCGGGCTGGTGCTCGGGCTCGAGGACTCCGCGTCGCGGATGAACCGGATCGGGCGCAGCGAACTCAGCTACGGCAACCATCGCAGCGTGTCGGCCACCCTGGCTCGCATCGACGCCGTCACCACCGAGGAAGTCAGCGCGATCGCCCGCACGCTGCTGTCTCGTCCCTACGGCGCGGCCGTGTCGGGCCCGTATCAGCGCACGCGCGACCTGCCCGCTTCCGTGCGAAAGCTTGTGCAGGGCTGAGTTATTCGGCCGAAAGGCTGGGTTCGGCCCGGTTGGCAGCGTTGACGATCGAGGGGAGCAGGCCGGGAACGGCCTGCTCGATCGCGGCCGTGCGCAGGTTCTGGTAGGTCTGGCCGTCGATGGTCAGACGTTCGATCAGCCCGGCTTCGCGCAGGATCTTGAAGTGGTGCGTCGCGGTGGACTTGTTGATCGCGTCGTACAGCGCCGCGCACCGGATCGGGGCGGCCGCGTTGCTCAGGCGGCGGACCATTTCCAGGCGGACCGGGTCGTGCAGCGCGCCCAGAACGACGGGGAGTGCCGCCACCGGTGCCGGCAGATCGTTAGCCTGTGTCATGATTCACCTCGCTCAGGTGTTTGATGGGCATCATACTCGGCGTAATCTGGGACACGTTCGATGGTGATCAAACTCTGCTGATGGAGACTGCTGTGGCGGCGACAACGATGCCTGTGGCCGAGGCCGGCCAGCGCTGGGCGTACGGCCTGATCCTGGCCGCGAGCGCCGTGGCGCTGGGGGTGTCGGGTGCGCCCGCTCCGCTGTACGGCATCTATGAAACCCAGTGGCACCTGTCGCCGCTGACCACCACCGTGGTGTTCGCCGTGTACGCCTTCGCCGCGTTGGGCGCGGTGCTGGTGTCGGGTCGGATCTCCGATGTGGTCGGCCGCAAGCCCGTGATGATCGGTGCGTTCGCGACCATGATCGTGGGTCTGGTGGTGTTCCTTCTTGCCGATTCGGTGCCGATGTTGTTGCTGGCCAGGGCATTACACGGGGCCGCGGTCGGCGCCACCGTGGTCGCCGGTGCGGCGGCGCTGCTGGATCTGCGACCCGAGCGTGGCGCGCGGTCCGGGCAGCTGACCGGGGTGGCGTTCAATGTCGGCATCGCGGTCGCGGTGCTCGGTACCGCAGTGCTCGCGCAGTACGCGCCGTCGCCGCTGCGCACACCGTATGTGGTGATCGCGGTGGTGTGTATCGCCGCCGGTGCGGGCATTCTCGCGCTGCGTGAGCCGCACACCGCGCGGGTGAAGGCGCGCATCACCATCGCCCGGCCGTCTGTTCCACATGAGATCAAGGCCGATTTCTGGTTCTCCGCGATCGGGGTGATGGCCGCCTGGTCGGTGCTGGGCGTGCTGCTGTCGCTGTACCCGTCGCTGGCCGCGGCCGAGACCGGCGTGCACAACCTGGTCTTCGGTGGTGTTGTCGTCGCCAGCACGGCGCTGGCCGCGGCGCTGTCGCAATTGTTCGCCACGCGCGTTCCCGCGCGTCGGGCGGCGGTGATCGGTGACCTCGGTATGGCCGTGTCGCTGCTGGCCACCATTCCGGCGCTGGCCACGAAACAGCCGGCGGTGGTGATCGCGGCGGGCGTGATCCTGGGCGCCACCTTCGGGCTCGGTTTCGGTGGATCGCTGCGGCACCTGTCGGAAGTGGTGCCGCCGCATCGCCGCGGCGAGACCATGTCGGCGTTCTACCTGCTGGCCTATTCGGCGCTGGCGTTGCCGACCTTGGTGGCGGGGTGGGCGGCCACGACGTGGGGGCTGACGACGGTGTTCCCGTGGTTCATCGTGATCGTGTCGGTGGCCTGCATGGTCGCCGCGGTGTTGGGTATGCGCGGGACGCGCGCCGCCGCGAAACTGGCGTAGTGACAGGCCGGTCCCTTGTCGCGAGGGACCGGCCTGACCGGTTCTACGTGGGCCAACCGCCGTACGGGACGGTGATCAGTTCCAGGAAGTGGCCGTTGGGGTCGAGGAAATAGACCCCGCGGCCGCCGTCGTGATGGTTGATCTCGTTGACCCCGTGCTGCTGTGGGTCGGCCCAATGGTCCAGTTTGTAGCGCTGGATCTTGGCGTAGGCCGCATCGAACTCCTCCTCGGAGACGAGGAAGGCATAGTGCTGCGGCTGGATCTCGGACGTGTGCGGTGGGACCTTCGCGAAATCGAAGGCCGCGCCGTGGTCGAGGGCGATCGGAATGAACGGCCCCCACTGTTTTCCTACGTCCAACCCGAGGATGTCCGCCCAGAACTCGGCGGTCTCCCGATTATCGTGACATCCGACAATGGTGTGATTGAACTGCACTGACAGGGGATTTCTCCTTGTTCGTGATGGCACCGACCCTGGGCTCGGTACGAGGCGGCCGACAGGAGCACCATCACCGAGATCGAGATTAGCCACAGATCCCGGACCCTGTAAAGGGTGCTCGCGGTACCGTCGCGCCCATGAAGATTCGTGGAGCCGTCCTGGAACGGATCGCCGACCCGGCGCCGTTCGCCGATTCGCAGCCGATCACCGTGTGCGACCTGGAACTGCGCGAACCGGGACCGGGCGAACTGCTGGTGCGGATCGAGGCGGCGGGGCTGTGTCACTCGGATCTGTCTGTGGTGGACGGTAATCGGGTGCGACCGGTGCCGATGCTGTTGGGGCATGAGGCCGCGGGGATCGTGGAATCCGTCGGCTCGCAGGTCACCGATGTGACGCCTGGGCAGCGGGTGGTGATGACGTTCCTGCCGCGCTGTGGCGAGTGTTCGGGCTGCGCGAGTAACGGTCGGACACCGTGTGGGCCGGGCAGTGTGGCCAATAATGCGGGCGAGCTGCTGGGCGGCGGGCGGCGGTTGACCCGTGACGGTGCGGAAATCCAGCATCACCTGGGGGTTTCCGGTTTCGCCACGCACGCGGTAGTGGACCGGCGTTCGGTGGTTCCGGTCGACGATGATGTGCCGCCCGAGGTGGCTGCGGTGCTGGGGTGCGCGGTGCTCACCGGGGGTGGCGCGTTGCTGAATGCGGCGAAACCTGGTGTGGGAGACCGGATCATGGTTGTCGGGCTGGGTGGGGTCGGGATGGCGGCGGTGCTCGTGGCGGTGTCGCTGGGGTTGGGTGAGGTGATCGCGGTCGACACGGTGCCCGAAAAGCTCGCGCTCGCACGTGAATTCGGAGCGACAGCGGCTTTCACTCCCGCCGAAGTCGCGGAACAGAAGGTGGTGGCCGATGTGGTGGTCGAGGCGGCGGGCAATATTCGCGCGTTCGAAACCGCTGTCGCCGCAACGGCTCCCGGTGGTGTCACCGTGACCGTCGGCCTGCCCGCGCCCACCGCCACCGCCACGATCTCGCCGCTGGCACTGGTTGCCCAGGGGCGCACCATCATCGGTAGCTACCTCGGCTCCGCGGTGCCCGACCGCGACATTCCCGAATACGTCCGGATGTGGCGTGCGGGCAAACTGCCACTGGAACGCCTGGTGTCCGCGCGGATCGGCCTCGACCAGGTGAACCAGGCGATGGACGACCTCGCGGCAGGCGCGGCCCTACGCCAGCTGATCATCTTCAACTAACCGCCGACTCACCCACGCCCCCGGGGTGCCGCATCGCCAGCACGACCTGGACCATTGATCACCACGCTCCTGTGGTGTTTTTTCCGCCGAAATCACACGACCAGAGCGTGGTGATCAACTGATCAGGTCGTGGCGATTCGATCGCGGGGCGAGGTCGGGGCGGGGGTGGGGGCGGCTGGTCGATAGGCTTTCCGAGCAAGTGGAGTCGAGGACGAGGAGATGCGGGTGACCATTCGGGTCGGAGTGCTCGGAGCACACGGCAAGGTCGGGCAGGCGATCTGCGCGGCCGTGGAGGCGGCGCCCGATCTGGAGCTGGTCGCGCAGGTCGACAAGGGTGACGCGCTCGAGACGTTCACCGACACGGGCACCCAGGTGGTCGTCGACTTCACCCATCCCGACGTGGTGATGGGCAACCTGAAATTCCTCATCGAGAACGGCATCCACGCGGTTGTCGGCACCACCGGCTTCGACGAGGCCCGTTTGGCGCAGGTCAGCGAGCAGCTGGCCCAGCATCCCGAGGTGGGGGTGCTGATCGCGCCGAACTTCGCCATCGGCGCGGTGCTGTCGATGCGGTTCGCCGAACAGGCCGCTCGGTTCTTCGACTCGGTCGAAGTGATCGAACTGCACCACCCGAACAAGGCCGACGCGCCCTCGGGCACCGCCTACCGCACCGCCGCGGTCATCGCCGCGGCCCGCGCCGAAGCGGGCGTGGGGATCAGCCCCGACGCCACCACCGCCGAACTCGAGGGTGCTCGCGGCGCCGACGTCGACGGGGTGCGGGTGCATTCGGTGCGCCTGGCGGGTCTGGTCGCGCATCAGGAAGTGCTGTTCGGCACGCAGGGCGAGACGCTGACCATCCGCCACGACTCGATCGACCGTTCCTCGTTCGCGCCGGGCGTGCTGCTGGGCGTGCGTGAGGTCGCCGGGCGGCCTGGTCTGACCGTCGGGCTCGACCCGTTCCTGGATCTGTGAGTAACTCCGACGCGCAGCGACCTGATCGGCGGGTCCTGAAAATCGTTGCGGTCGTGGCGTTTCTGGTCGTCGCGCTGCTGTTCTACTTCGTCCGGCTCGGCGGTATGGCCATCGCCTACATCGCCGACGGCGGGGTCGCGGGCATCGTGATCGGCATCGGCATGTTGTTGATGCCGGTGGTCGGTGCCTGGATCCTCTGGGCGACCCTGACCGCAGCTTTCGATCACCAA
Organism: Nocardia sp. NPDC058640; assembly: GCF_042716995.1. NCBI lineage: Bacteria > Bacillati > Actinomycetota > Actinomycetes > Mycobacteriales > Nocardiaceae > Nocardia > Nocardia sp. NPDC058640. The sequence goes on along the minus strand of NZ_JBHXRG010000036.1, from coordinate 23,967 downwards.
CGGTTGGCCCGGCGGATCCACGAGGAGGACCTCGAGGTCGACACCTCCGAACTACCGCGCCGCCCTTCCGGCCGGATCGAACGCGACGCCGCCGACGCCTTGTTCGCCCAGATCAAAACCGAATGGGAAGCCGACCCCGACAACTGGCGCTCCTCCTACCGCCTGGCCCGCGCCTACGACTACGCCGGCGACCGAGGCCGCGCCCGCGACACCATGCGCCGCGCGGTGGCACTGGAAAAACTGGAACGCCAACCCGGAGAGTAGACAGCCATGGCCCGGTTGCTGATCATCCACCACACCCCGTCGCCGCACACCCAGGCGATGTTCGAAGCGGTCCTGTCCGGTGCCGACGACCCGGAGATCGAGGGCGTCGAGGTGGTTCGCCGGGCCGCGCTGGCGGTCACCGCCGTCGACGTGCTCGAAGCCGACGGATTCCTGCTCGGCACCCCGGCCAACCTCGGCTACATGAGCGGCGCGCTCAAACACGCCTTCGACACCATCTACTACCCCTGCCTGGACTCCACGCGCGGGCGGCCCTACGGCCTGTACCTGCACGGGAACGAGGGCACCGAAGGCGCGGAAGCCAGCGTCGAGCGGATCACCACCGGTTTGGGCTGGCAGCGTGCCGCCGCGGCGGTCGTGGTTTCCGGGCCGCCGACCAAGGCTGATCTGGAGAAATGCTGGGAACTGGGTGCCACTGTTGCCGCTGGTCTGATGCACTAGAGCGGCCTCGCCCCGAATTTTGGTGGGCTGACACGCGGGCCCGCCATGCGGTAGAACTCGAGCCTGACGTGTTGCGGGCTGGCCGCGGTGGGTGTTCGAACAGGGAGTTGGTCGGTGAGCGAGTTGCGCGCAGTGCGACGGGTCGGACTGGTGGAGGACCACGAGTCGGTGGCGATCGGGCTGGCGGCCATGCTCGGCCCCGAACCCGACCTGGAGCTGGTGGCGGTGGCGGAGTCCGTGTCAGAACTGCTCGCGCAGACCCGCGACCTTGACCTGGTGGTGCTGGATCTGCGGCTGCCCGACGGGTCCACGCCCGAGGACAATGTGAACGCGCTGCACGAACAGGGCATCGAGGTGCTGGTGTTCACCGGCGCCGACAACGCCTTCCTGGTCCGCTCCGCGGCCAAAGCGGGGGTGCTGGGGGTGCTGCGCAAGTCCGAGAGCGTGGCCACGGTGGTCGCGGCGGTGCGCCGGGCCGCGTCGGGGGAACAGGTGGTGACCACCGACTGGGCCGCCGCCATCGACGGTGATCCGAAACTGTCCGATGTCGGCCTGAGCCCGCGGCAGGAGGAAGTGCTGATGCTGTACGCGTCGGGGGAGAAGGCCTCGCGGGTGGCGCGGCTGACCGGGCTGTCGGAACAGACCGTCAACGACTACCTCGGCCGGATCCGGCAGAAGTACTCCGACGCGGGCCGTCCCGCGCCGACCAAGACCGATCTGTACAAACGGGCCGTCGAGGACGGGTGGCTACCCGTGCCGGAAAGGCAGCAGCGCACGTGACCGACCTCGCGGTCGCGACGGCGCCCGCACCGGAAGCCGACGCCGAACTGTCCCACGCGGCCACCGATCAGATCCTGCGCAGGCTCGGCGTGGTGACCGGGACCGGCGCGATGATCGTGATGGTGCTGGAACTGCCCGCGGTGCTGGTCCAGCCGTTGGACCTGTCGAGCTGGCCGGAAGTGCACCTGATCGCCGCCTATCTGATGTTCGGGGCGCTGGCGATCGTGTCGGCGCGCGGACCGGTCGAGTCGATCCGGCGCACCGCCGCCGCGGCCGCGGTCTGCTATCTCGCGGCCACCCTGGCCACGCCGCTGGTGTACTCGGTGGTGCACATCGGTTCGTTCGCGTCCTGGCCCTATCGCGGGCTGGCCGTGGGCGTGCTGGCGGCGGGACTGGCGTGGTCGCGGCGCACCGCGGCGGGCTACGGAGCGCTGCTCGCGGTGGGCACCAGTGTGGCCAATGCCCTTGTCGTGCCGGACAGTTCGGTGTGGGCGCTGTTCGGCGACATCACCCGCGGGATCGGTGTGGCCGCGCTGTTCCTGTGGTGCGCGGTGTACGCGCGCGCCGCCGCGGAACGGGTCGACCGGGAAGCGGTGCGGCAACGCGCGCGGGCGGCGGCGGTCGCGGCGACCTCGGCACGCGAACGTGAAGGCGCGCGGTTCGCGGCACTGATCCACGACGCGGTGCTGTCGACCCTGCTGGAAGCCTCACGCGCGCAACAGTCTTCGTCGGTGCTGCGCAATCAGGCCGCGCGCACCCTCGAACAGCTCGAGCTGTCGCGGACCGCGCCCGAGATCGACCACCTCGACGCCGCCGCGACCATCGACTTCCTGCGCGAGGCGGTGCACGACGTGGCACCCGAGGTCGCGGTGCAGGTGTCCTCGCGACAGGCGGCCGATCTGCGGCTGCCGCTCGAGGCCGCCCAGGTACTGGGCGCGGCGCTGGCCGAAGCGGTGCGCAACAGCGTGCGCCACGCCGACGTCGCCGGTCGCACCGTCCGGCGGGGGGTGTCGGTGACCATCGCGACCGGCGGCATCCGGGTGGTGCTGTCCGACGACGGCGCGGGCTTCGACCCCGCCCGAGTCTCGGTCGACCGGATGGGCATCGCGGGCAGCATCCTGGGCCGCATGCGCGCACTGGCGGGCGGCGCGGCCTTCGTGGAATCGGCTCCCGGCACGGGAACCGTGGTGACGCTGGTGTGGGGGAGCTGATGGTCGACCGTGATCTGCCGTTCGCGATGCGCGACCTGTTCGGGCTCAGCGACGGCACCGCCTGGCTGTTCGTAGTCATCTTCGAAGCCACCATCGTGATGTACCTGCGGGTGAACTTCGACTTCGCGCCGCCGCTGGCCGCGGGCACCGCGCTGCTGCTGATGGCCGCCGCCGCCATGGTGGTGCTGGTGTTCCCGGTGGACCCGCTGCCCTGGCCCGCCACGGCGTTCGTGGCGTGCGCCGGACCTGCGGCGATGGCGCTGACCCTGCCGTGGGTCACCAATCCCTCGGGCTTCTCCCAACAGCTGTGGACCGCCTATCCCACGTCGTACCTGCTGGCGATGCTGGTGCTGCGCGGGCGGATCGCGTCGGCCTGGTTGGGGGTGGCGACGGCGGCGACCGTGCTGATCACGATGGGGGTGTTCACCTCCTGGCATGCCGAAACCGTGGTGCGCGCGATGACTCCGGTGGCCACGGTCGGCGCGGTGACGGTGTTCATGTCGATCGTGCGCCCGACGCAGGCGTCGCTGCGGGAACTGCGTAGCGACGCCAACCGGCGCGCGGCCACCGAGGCGGCGCTGGCCGCGGCCACCGCCGAACGGGATCGTCAACTGGGCGCGCTGGACCGAGTGGCCGGGCCGCTGCTGACCCGCATCGCCGCCGGCATCGAACTCACTGACAGCGAACGCGAACAGTGCCGGTTGCTCGAAGCCGAACTGCGCGACGGGTTGCGCGCACCGCAGCTGGTCACCGACCGGCTCAGCGCCGCCGCGCGCGGCGCCCGATCGCGCGGGGTCGAGGTCACGCTGCTCGACGACGGCGGTTTCATCGGCGTGCCGGAATGGGTACGCCACCAAGCGATTTCGGCCGCGGTCGACGAACTCGACATGGCCGCGGCCGGTTCGGTGACCGTGCGGGTGTTGCCCGTGGGCAGGCGCTGGGTGGCCACCGTGCTGGCCGCCGCGCCGACCGGGGATCGACGCACCGAGATCGACACCGCGGGGCAGGTCAGCGTCTCCACCTGAGCCCCGATTTTCTGTCGTACCCCTGTGTCAGGCTGGGGTCATGCAGCGGATGAATGCGGCGCAGGCCCGGCGAACGGCACTGGCCGCGCAGGGATTCGGTAAGCGACGACCAACCAACCCCGGTCGACGGGCCGTGCTCGACGTGGTCGCCAGAACCCGTCTGCTGCAAATAGATTCGGTGTCGGCGGTGGTGCGCGCGCACTACGCGCCGGTGTTCAGCCGGATCGGACCCTACGATCGCAGCCTGCTCGACAACGCCGCCTGGGGCGACAGTGCCAAGGCCCGGCGCGGGCTGGTGGAGTACTGGGCCCACGAGGCCGCGCTGATCCCGGTCTCGGACTGGCCGCTGATGCGCTGGCGCATGACCGAGTACCAGCACGGGCGCTGGGCGGGGATGCGCAAGGTCGTGGACCGAAATCCGACGCTGGGCAAGGACATTCTCGATGTCGTCACCGAGGTCGGCGCCGCTAGCGCGGGGGAGATCGAGAAACATCTGGAACTGGACAAGCCGCGGGCGAAGGGGACGTGGTGGAACCTCAGTGACACCAAGATGATCTGCGAACAACTGTTCGCGGCGGGGGAGTTGTCCACCGCGCGCCGGGTCGGTTTCACCCGCCATTACGACCTCACCGAGCGGGTCGTTCCCGCTGACGTGCTCGGTCGGGAGATCAGCGAAGACGATGCGGTGCGCGAGTTGATCCGCCGATCCAGTCGCGCGCTGGGTGTCGGCACCGAGGCCGACCTGCGCGACTACTACCGGCTGGCCAAACGGCAGAGCGCGCCCGCGATCGCGGATCTGGTCGACGCGGGCGAACTGTTACCGGTGCAGGTCGACGGCTGGGACGCCCCCGCCTACCTGCACCCGGAGGCGAGCACACCGCGTCGGATCACCGGGACCGCACTGCTGTGCCCGTTCGATCCGCTGATCTTCTTCCGCCCGCGCACCCAGCGGGTCTTCGACTTCCACTACCGGATCGAGATCTACACCCCCGAACCCAAGCGGGTGCACGGCTACTACGTGTTCCCGATCCTGCTCGACGGCCAGCTCGTAGGCCGGGTGGATCTGCGCGCCGAACGCGCCACCGGCCGATTACTGGCCCCCGCCGCCTTCGCCGAACCAGGCCACGCCACCACCGAGACCGGGAGGGCCTTACGCGAGGCGCTGCGCGAAATGGCCGACTGGCTCGAACTCGACGAAGTCGTTATCGGCGACCGAGGAGACCTCGCCCCGCTGCTGTGATCGGAGTGCTCACCAACCCTTACCGCCGTACCCGCGCATCTGATCCTTCAACGCGCCACTGACCGCACCCGACAGCCACGAGTTCAACGACTGACCGTTCTGCTGGGCCGCCTCCTCGGCTTTGGACTTCAACTGCTCGACCAGACGCAAGGTCACCCGGCTGATATCGCCGGTCATCTCCTCGAAAGTCGGTGGTTCGTCATCCCCGGACGGCGTGTTCTTGCGCACGTCGGCCACCGCGTCGGTGCCGTCCAGTCGCACGTGCACGGTGCGGTCACCGAGTTCGGTACTGATCTCGGCGGCCAGTTCCGACAGCGCCGACAGCAACACCAGGCGCGTGGAACTTTCCACCGCGGCGGCCAGGGCAGCGGCGGTGGCCTGCGTTTTCTCGTCGCCCAGTGCCGCGGCGGCGATCAGTTCCTCGCGCAACCGCGCGGTATGAGCATTGAGATCCATGACATCAGTGTGACGTCATAAGTGACATCACGCAAGGCCAAAGCCCGCCACCGGCAGCCGCTTCGGGCGCTAGGGTGTCGGCGCCACACCGGCGACCGGGTAGCCTTTGTGACCATGACGAACGGTGAATCGACGCCAATCCAGCTGCGCGCGTCCGGCACGGTCGGTGTCGCGATGGTGACCCCCTTCAGCGCTGCGGGCAAGCTCGACGTCGATGCCGGTGTCGCACTGGCGGCACACCTGGTCGACCGTGGTGTCGACCTGCTGATCATCTCGGGCACCACCGGTGAGTCCCCGACCACCAGTGAAACAGAGAAGGCCGACCTGCTGCGGGCGGTCGTGGACGGCGTCGGCGACCGCGCCACCGTGGTCGCGGGTGCGGGTACTTACGACACCGCGCACTCGATCGAACTGGCGCGGGCAGCGGAGAACGCGGGCGCACACGGCCTGCTGGTGGTGACGCCGTACTACTCGCGGCCCACGCAGGAAGGCCTGATCGCGCATTTCACCGCGGTCGCCGACGCCACCGCGCTGCCGATCACGCTCTACGACATCCCACCGAGGTCGGTGGTGCCTATCGCCATCGACACGATCCGGCGCCTGGCCGAGCATCCCAACATCGTCGCGGTGAAGGATGCCAAGGGCGATCTCGTCTCCGGAGCCGATCTCATCGCGACCACTGATCTGGATTTCTACTCCGGTGACGACGGACTGAACCTGCCCTGGCTGTCGGTCGGTGCCGTCGGGTTCATCAGCGTCATCGGACATCTCGTTCCGGAACGACTGCGCGAAATCCACCAGGCCTACACCGCTGGTGATGTGGCCAGAGCGCGTGAGATCAACGCGACACTACTGCCGCTGTATGCGGCCATGACCCGCCTGGGAGGTGTGGCGATGTGTAAGGGAGGACTCCGTTTGCTCGGCATCGACGTAGGTGAGCCCCGTTTGCCCCAGCTCATGCCCACCCAGGCTCAACTGGAGGAACTGATGCTCGATCTAGAGGCCGCGGGGGTGTCGGCATGACCGAACCCGTAGCGCGCAAGGCCCGTCGCCGTTCGGCATCGCGTGCGGCAGGCGCGCCCGAACCGACACCCGTGGAAAGTGTGCAAGCCGCGGTGAACAAGGTGGTGCCCCCCAAGGCGGCACCCAAGGACGCACCGGCCATCGACGAACCGATCGCCGTGATCACCGCCGAGGCCAACCTGGCCGGTGCCGCCGAAGTGGGCACCGACCTGCTCAGCGTCGCCGAGGAGCGGGTGACCGAGAAGAAGACCGCGCCGCGCCGCTCGCGCAGCAAGGCGGCCACCACGGCCACCGAGCCCAAGAGCAAGCCGGCCGAAACCAAGAGCAAGCCCGCCGAGCAGTCCCGCGGCGGCGGTCGTGGCAGGCAGCAGGGCGGCGGTCGCGGTCGCGGCTCGCAGCCGGTCGCGCAGCCGCGCGAGAAGGCCGCCCACGACAAGCTGGGCGCACCGCCCAAGCTGCCCAAGAACGGTCTGCGCGTGTTCGCGCTGGGCGGCATCGGCGAAATCGGTCGCAACATGACCGTGTTCGAATACGACGGCAAGCTGCTGATCGTGGACGTCGGCGTGCTGTTCCCCGAGGACCAGCAGCCCGGCGTCGACCTGATCCTGCCCGACTTCGGGCCCATCGAGCACCGGATGGACGACATCGTTGCCGTCGTGCTCACCCACGGCCACGAGGACCACATCGGCGCGCTGCCGTTCCTGTTGCGTCTGCGCCCCGACATCCCGGTGATCGGCGCCAAGTTCACCCTCGCGCTGGTGGCGGCCAAGTGCCGCGAGCACCGCCTGCAGCCCAAGCTGCGCGAGGTCACCGAGGGCGAGACCACCGTGCACGGGCCGTTCGAGCTCGAGTACTTCGCGGTCAACCACTCCATCCCCGACGCGCTGGCCATCGCCATCCGCACCGGTGCCGGCGTGGTGCTGCACACCGGCGACATCAAGCTCGACCAGCTGCCCTTGGACGGCCGTCTCACCGACCTCGCGGGCTTCTCGCGACTGGGTGACGAAGGCGTGGACCTGCTGCTGATCGACTCGACCAACGCCGAGGTTCCCGGCTTCGTCACCCCCGAGCGCGAGATCGGTGGCGTGCTCGACAATGTCATCGGCAAGGCCACCAACCGCGTCATCGTGGCCTCGTTCGCCAGCCACGTGCACCGCATCCAGCAGGTCGTGGACGTGGCGCAGAAGTACAACCGCAAGGTGTGCTTCGTGGGCCGCTCGATGGTCCGCAACATGGAGATCGCGCAGGACCTGGGCTACCTGACCGTGCCCGACAACGTCGTGGTCACCCTCGACCAGGCCGCGAACCTGCCCGGCAACCGCATCGTGCTGGTGTCCACCGGTTCGCAGGGCGAGCCGTTGTCGGCGCTGTCGCGCATGGCGCGTGGCGAGCACCGGCAGATCAACATCCGCGCCGACGACCTGGTCGTGCTGGCGTCGTCGCTGATCCCCGGCAACGAGAACTCCGTGTTCGCCGTGGTCAACGGCCTGGCCCGCCTGGGCGCGACCGTGATCACCCAGCAGAACGCCAAGGTGCACGTGTCGGGCCACGCCTCCGCGGGTGAGCTGCTGTACCTGTACAACGCGCTGCGTCCCACCAACGCGATGCCGGTGCACGGCGAATGGCGCCACCTGCGCGCCAACGCCGCGCTGGCCGTGGCCACCGGTGTGCCCGAGGAGCGGGTCATGCTGGCCGAGGACGGCGTGGTGGTCGACATGGTCGACGGCATCGCCTCCATCGTGGGCCGGGTGCCGGTCGGGCACGTCTACGTCGACGGCCTGTCGGTCGGTGACGTCGGCGAGTCGACCCTGTCGGACCGCCTGGTGCTGGGCGAGGGTGGTTTCATCTCGATCACCATCGTCATCGACTCCACCACCGGCAAGCCGGTCAGCACGCCCGAGATCAACGGGCGCGGCTTCTCCGACGACGCGAAAGCGCTCGACGGCGCCGCCGAACTGGTCGAGGCGGAGCTGCTGCGCCTGGCCGGCGAGGGCATCACCGACGCGCACCGCATCGCGCAGGGTGTGCGCCGCGTGGTCGGTCGCTGGGTCGCCGACGTCTACCGTCGTCGTCCGATGATCGTGCCCACGGTCGTGGCTGTCTAGCTCACCGATAGACACGAAAACCGCCGGGCGACATTGTCGCTCGGCGGTTTTCGTCTGTCATCCGGCGTAATCGACCAATTCGGCTCGCAAAAGCCGGTTCTGCGACTTTCGGGCGTCGAAGTGGTCGATTTCGCCGGGTTACTGCTGGCAGGCCGCGGTGTCGAGCTTGGCCGACTTCACGATCGTGCACGTGAACACGTGCGACACGCGCCAGCCGCCCTCGGCCGCCACGAATTCCACCGAGGCGCCCTGCACCGGCTCACCGTCGATGGTGACGTCGGCGGGCGCCTTGAGCTTCCCGTCGACCGGGGCCTCCACGGCGGTGATCTTGGCCTTGACCTTGTTGGTCTTGGCCGCCTCGACGAACTTGTCGACCAGGTTCGGGTCGCGGTCGGCGTCCTCGATGAAGGTGGCCTTCTCCTCGGCGGTGAGCTGTCCGGCCAGCGCCTTGTCCAGGCGGGCGTTGAGCTCGTCGACCGTGGGTGCGGGCAGGTTCGGCCGCGGGGTGGTCATCGGGGCGTCACCGTCCTGGGTGCCGTCGACCTTCTTACCGTCCCCGAAACCCGCGCCGGCGGTGGTGGTCGGTGCGGACGCGGACGGCTCGTTGCTGCTGCAGGCGGTGACGCCGAGTGTGGCGACGGCCAGCGTCACAGCGGCCACCGTGTTGAACATGCGGTTTTTCACTGAACTCCCCAGAAGAGATTTGGCTTGCGAAATAGTAAGTGCCGCAATGGCACTGAAGCTGCTACACCTCGTAGCCTGCGGTGCAGTTCCAGTTGATGATCACCGCACCCGCGCCACGATTGGCGTTGATCGCGTTGCGCTTGGCCGCGCGCAGCGACGGCGCCGACGCCCAGCTGTACGAGCGGCGCGATTCCGCCAGTGCCGCGCAGCCGTTGCGCCACGAGACCTTCACATCGCAGCCGGGACCGCCACCGTTGCGCTGGCAACTGGCGATGGCCGCGGTCTCGGCCGCGGCGTAGCTGTCGTAGTTGGCGGTGATGCTGGATGCGCCGTTGCGCGACAGCGCGAGTGCGCCGTAGTTGTCGGCCTGCGCGTGCGCGGGACTGATATTTCCGGCCAGCAAGGCACACACGGTCACGATCATGACCATCGCGCCGGTCAAAACTCTGTTCACTTGTTCCCCTTCGACATCTCGGGTCCTCGACCCGATCGACCGGTGACAACGTACCGAGTCGGACATCTCGGGCGCCAGTGGAAGCGGGCGCGAACGGCCGAAATGTAGGAGATCAGCAAGGATTCCGTAAGTCGGGCCCGGCGAAACGCGCTTCCACGCGACATTTCCCCGCGCTGACCGGGGCGCTGCGACCTGCGCCTCCATCGCCGATCACCGTGCGCACCCGGGTGGGACCTGTGTTGCGGATGGTCTCGGAGGTGCTCGAGCGGCTAGCCTGATGTCCATGGCAGGTAAGTCCCGCAGCACCACGACCTCTCGTGCGCGGGCGGGATCGACCAGGGGGCAGAACCCGGCGTCGCGGTCTCGTTCGGCGACACCGCGAGCCACCGCAGCCCCGCGTGGGCGCACGACCCCGGCTCGCAGGCCGGTCAAACGCGCCTCCAACACCGCGCCGCTGGCGGTGATCGGCCGCGGGATCGGAAGCGGCTGGACGATGTTGGCGCGCGGACTCGGCGCCACCACCCGCACGCTGAGCCGGGCAGGCGAGCTCGATCACGGACACCGGCGCGACGGCATCGGGTTGGCCTTGATCGCGTTGAGCGCGATCATCGCCGCCGCGGTGTGGCTGTCCGCGGGTGGTCCGGTGGGCCGTTTCCTCGAAGACGTGGTGCGCGCGATCGCGGGATCGGCCGCCGCGGTGGCGCCGTTGCTGTTCGTGGCGTTGGCGGTGGTGCTCATGCGCACCGAACCGCATCCGGAGATCCGGCCGCGGCTGGTGCTGGGCGGGTTGCTCGTGGTGCTGCCCGTGCTGGGGCTGTGGCATCTGGCCGCCGGGTCGCCCACCGACGCGCACGGGCGTTCGCGGGCCGCGGGCGCGCTGGGTTACGCGATCGGCGGACCGCTGGGGCAGGGGCTGACGCCGTGGCTGGCGTTGCCGATCCTGTTGCTGGCCATCATGTTCGGCGTGCTGTTGCTCACCGGGACCACCGTGCGCGAGGTGCCGTCGAAGCTGCGTGAGTACTTCGGTCTCGGCGAATATGCCGACGACAGCGACCCTTACGGCCCGGACAACTATGACGCCGACGGACTCCCGGTGCACCGCAACCGAACTCGTCGACGCGCCGCCGCCGACGAACACGAGCCCGACCTGTTCGGTCCGGAGGCGATGGGCGAACCGCCGTTGCGCGACGCCAAGCCGATCGAGGAACCTCCCGCACCGGCCCCGGCCCCGGCCCCGAAACCGGCGCGCAAGCGTCCGGTGGTCGCGCCGGTCGTCGACCAGACCCCACCGCCGCCGCCGGAACCGGAGTTCGTCACCGATCGCGTGGTCGACGGCGACTACACGCTGCCCCCGCTGACGCTGCTGCTGGACGGCGACCCGCCCAAGAAGCGGTCCGCGGCCAACGAATCGATGATCGAGGCCATCACCGAGGTGCTGGTGCAGTTCAAGATCGACGCCGCGGTCACCGGTTTCGTGCGTGGCCCCACGGTCACCCGGTACGAGGTGGAACTGGGCCCCGGCGTGAAGGTCGAGAAGATCACCGCGCTGGCCCGCAACCTGGCCTACGCCGTGGCCACCGAGAACGTGCGGCTGCTCGCGCCCATCCCCGGCAAATCGGCCGTGGGCATCGAAGTGCCCAATGCCGACCGCGAATTGGTGCGCCTGGCCGACGTGCTCAAGTCCCCGCACACCCGCAACGACCACCATCCGCTGGTCATCGGCCTGGGCAAGAACATCGAGGGCGAGTTCGTCTCGGCGAACCTGGCCAAGATGCCGCACTTGCTCGTGGCCGGTTCGACCGGTTCGGGTAAGTCCAGTTTCGTGAACTCGATGCTGATCTCGCTGCTGCACCGGGCCACGCCCGAAGAGGTCAGGATGATCCTGATCGACCCGAAGATGGTGGAACTGACCCCGTACGAGGGCATTCCGCACCTGATCACGCCCATCATCACCCAGCCGAAGAAGGCCGCCGCGGCGCTGGCCTGGCTGGTGGAGGAGATGGAACAGCGCTACCAGGACATGCAGGCCAACAAGGTCCGCCACATCGACGACTTCAACAAGAACGTGCGCTCGGGCAAGATCACCGCCCCGCTGGGCAGCGAACGCGTCTACCGGCCGTACCCGTACATCCTGGCCATCGTCGACGAGCTCGCCGACCTGATGATGACCGCCCCGCGCGACGTCGAGGACGCGATCGTGCGCATCACCCAGAAGGCGCGTGCGGCCGGCATCCACCTGGTGTTGGCCACCCAGCGCCCCTCGGTGGACGTGGTGACCGGCCTGATCAAGACCAATGTGCCCTCGCGGCTGGCCTTCGCCACCTCCTCGCTCACCGATTCCCGGGTCATCCTCGATCAGCCGGGTGCGGAGAAACTGATCGGCATGGGCGACGGCCTGTTCCTGCCGATGGGTCAGGGCAAGCCGACCCGCCTGCAGGGCGCGTTCATCTCCGATGAGGAGATCCAGGCGGTCGTGGAATTCAGCAAGACCCAGGCCGAACCCGAGTACCAGGAGGGCGTCACTGCCGCCAAGGCGGGCGAGGTCAAGGACGTCGATCCCGATATCGGCGACGACATGGACGTGTTGCTGCAGGCCGTGGAGCTGGTGGTCACCTCGCAGTTCGGGTCGACGTCGATGTTGCAGCGCAAGCTGCGGGTCGGGTTCGCCAAGGCGGGTCGGTTGATGGACCTGATGGAAACCCGCGGCGTCGTGGGTCCCAGCGAGGGTTCCAAGGCGCGCGATGTGCTGATCAAGCCCGACGAGCTCGACGGGCTGCTGTGGTCCATTCGCGGCGGCGATCCGGGCGCGTCCGACGACGAGTAGACGCACGTCGGTTTCACGCACCGCCGACGGGGCATCCGCCGGTGGTGACAGCTGTGTGTGAAATCATGGCGAGCGAACGTTCCGCAAAGGCGACTGAAACGGACAATTCGGGCATGATGGACGACATGAACTTCATCGATCGGACCACCACATGCAGGTGACCACGCTCGAGTGGGTGATCACGGGACTGGTGATCCTCGGCCTGTTCGTCTTCGACTTCTTCGCACACGTGCGCACCCCGCACGAGCCCACCTTCAAGGAATCGGGCATCTGGTCCGCGGTCTACATCAGCCTGGCGCTGCTGTTCGGCCTGATCGTGGCCTGGAAATGGGGCGGCACGAACGCCGGGGAGTACTACGCCGGTTTCGTCACCGAGAAGGCACTGTCGGTAGACAACCTGTTCATCTTCCTCATCATCATGAGCACGTTCGCCGTGCCGCGGATGTACCAGCAGAAGGTGCTGTTGATCGGCATCGTGCTGGCGCTGGTGATGCGCGGGGTGTTCATCGCGATCGGCGCGGCCGCGATCAGCGCGTACAGCTGGGTGTTCTACCTGTTCGGCGCGTTCCTGATCTACACCGCGGTGAAACTGCTGCGCGAGAGCGGGCACGAGGTCGAACACGAGAAGGAACGCGACAGCTACATCGTGTCGCTGGCCAAGCGGATCCTGCCCACCACCGACCAGTACGACGGCGACAAGCTGATCACCCGCATCGACGGCAAACGCGTGGTGACCCCGCTGCTGCTGGCGCTGCTGGCGATCGGCTTCGCGGACCTGCTGTTCGCGCTGGACTCCATTCCGGCCATCTACGGCCTCACCGAACAGCCGTACCTGGTGTTCACCGCCAACGCCTTCGCGCTGATGGGTCTGCGTCAGCTGTACTTCCTCATCGGCGGGCTGCTGGATCGCCTGGTCTACCTGTCGTACGGTTTGGCTGCGATTCTGGCGTTCATCGGCATCAAGCTGGTGTTGCACGCGTTGCACGAGAACACGCTGTCGTTCATCAACGGCGGTGAGCACGTGAGCGTGCCGGAGATCTCCACTCCGATGTCGCTGGGCGTGATCATCGGCATTCTTGTCATCGCGACGGTGGCCAGTCTGCTGCGGACACGCCGCACCAACGCCTGAACACGACACTGCCCGGAACCGCAGCGGTTCCGGGCAGTGCTGTGTCCGTGGGTCGGTTATTCGGCGAAAGCGCCCATCACTGGCAGCCATTCGACCACGCGCACCGCGTCGACCAGGCCCAGTTTCGCGAAGGGGTCCTCGCGCAGCAGTTCGGTCAGCGAGCTTGCGTCCTGGGCGCGGAACAGCAGCAGCGCGCCCGAACCGTCGGGGTAGGGGCCGGTGCTGAGCACGGTGCCGGCGTCGACGAGGCCGGTGAGCCAGCCGCGGTGCTCGGGGCGGTTGGTCGCGCGGTCGGCCGCGGTGGCCTCGGAGTAGGTGTAGTGGACAGCGAAGATCGGCACAGTCGATCGCTTTCTTCTAGAGGGTCAGCAGCATGCGGGTATTGCCCAGGGTGTTGGGTTTGACGAAGCTCAGGTCGAGGAACTCCGCGACACCGGTGTCGTAGGACCGGCACATCTCGGCGTACACCTCGGCGGTGACCGGCGTGCCGTCGATCTCGACGAACCCGTGCCTGCCGAAGAAGTCCGTTTCGAAGGTGAGCACGAACACCCGCTGCAACTGCAACTCGCGCGCGACGTTCACCAGATGATCGACCACCGCGCCGCCCACCCCGCGGCCCTTGACCACCGGATCGACCGCGACCGTGCGCACTTCGCCCAGATCGGCCCACAGCACGTGCAACGCGCCACATCCCACGACCACGCCGTCGAGCTCGGCGACCCAGAACTCCTGCACCGATTCGTACAGGGTGACCAGGTTCTTCTCGAGCAGGATGCGGCCCGCGTACTCGTCGACCAGGCGCTTGATCTCGGGGACATCGGAGGTTCGCGCTCGTCGGACGACCACACCGGACACGGGTGCGGCGGAGTGCGCATCGCTGGTCGAACTGGTCGAGGGTCCCCGTGAGGTCATGGGGTGCACAGTAGTCGGCCGGGTTACCGATAGTCTGAACATGTGCCGCACATCCTGTCGTTCCGCTGCTCGCATCGCGCCGGGCTTCACGACCGGACAGCGCGTCATGGATCGGGCGAGCAAACTGTTCGCGTTAGAGCTGAATCTCGGCGCGTTGCCGGTGAGTGCCGAGAGGGCGGGGCATGAGCGTGCGACCCGAAGAGATCGATCGCGGGTCCAGTGCCGCGACACCGTTGCATGGGATGCCGGAACCCGAAGTTCCCCTGCTCAATATCGCGAATGTGTTGACGATCGCGCGCATCGTGCTGGTGCCGCTGTTCGTGTTGGCGCTGTTCGCCGAGGGTGGGCACGACACGCGCTGGCGGGTGATCGCCGCGGCGATCTTCGGGCTGGCCGCGATCACCGACCGCTTCGACGGGCAACTGGCCCGCAAATACGGACTTGTCACCGATTTCGGGAAACTCGCCGACCCCATCGCGGACAAGGCGCTGATCGGTGCCGCGCTGATCGGGCTGTCGGTGCTGGGCGATCTGCCCTGGTGGATCACGCTGGTGATCTGTGGGCGCGAAATCGGCATCACGCTGCTGCGACTGGTGGTCGTGCGGCGCGGGGTGATCCCGGCCGGGCGCGGCGGCAAGCTCAAGACACTGGTGCAATCGGTGGCGATCGCGCTGCTGGTACTGCCGCTGTCGGGGATCTTCGCCACCGCCGGCATGTGGTTGATGTACCTGGCCCTGGCGCTGACGGTGATCACCGGACTGGACTATGTGGGCCAAGCCGCCCGAGTGTGGCTGGCAGGGGGACGGGCGCGGTCGTGAGCGATCCGCTCACCGACGGCGCGCCGGTCGTCGAACTGGTCAGGGCCCTGAACGCGGCGGGTCACACCGTCGCCACGGCCGAATCTCTCACCGCAGGTTTGTTGGCCGCCACGATCGCGGGTGTTCCGGGTGCCAGCGCGGTGCTGCGGGGCGGTCTGATCGTCTACGCCACCGACCTCAAAAGCAGCCTGGCCTGCGTCGATGATCAAGTACTCCGGGTCGACGGGCCGGTCGCCGCCTCGACCGCGCGACAACTGGCCGCCGGGGCCCGCAAGCAGTGCGGTGCGGACTGGGGAGTCGGATTGACCGGGGTCGCTGGACCCGATTCCCAGGACGGGCATCCCGTCGGCACGGTATACCTCGGATTGGCCGGTCCACAGCACAGCGAAGTGGTCCGGTTGAAACTGGACGGTGACCGGTGGACGATCAGACTCGGTGCGGTGCACAGTGCGGTGCGGGAGTTGCTGCGCTGTGTGATAGTCGAGTAGCCGGTTCAGTGTGAAGTAGCCGGGTTCGGGAACCACCGGCTGTTGCTCGACGTTGTGCCAGAAAGAGGTGAGCACCGCCCCAGGCGGTGACACGAGGTGGAGGAGAACCAGATGACGCTGCTGCGGGAGGCAATCGGGGACAGTCTGCGGCGTGCGCGTCTCGCCCAGCATCGAACGCTGCGCGAGGTCTCGACCTCCGCGCGCGTGAGCCTCGGCTATCTGTCGGAAGTGGAGCGCGGCCGCAAGGAAGCCTCCAGTGAACTGTTGGCCAGCATCTGCGAGGCCCTCGACCTGCCCTTGTCGCGGGTGCTGTGGGACGTGAGCACCCTGATGGCCGGCGCCGACGGCTCCGCGCCGCGCGAACCCGCGCTCACCGGGCCCGCCGTCGAACGCGAGCCCGCCGCACAGCCGGAACCCGCGCCCGGCGAGGCTTCCGCGAGCGCGTCGGTGGAGCCCGGCCCGCGCATCGGCATCGCCGAAGACACCCGCATCGTCATCCCGGCGCCCAGAGCCGAGATGCTGGTACTGGTGAAGGGAATGTGAGAACCGATAGATTCTCCTCAGGCGTGCGTCGGTCCGGTCATTCCGGCTACGGGTGCCGCATGGTGAAGGATAAGCACGTATCTGGTGCGTGACGGTCGCGTACCACCAGTCGCTGCAGCGACGCACAGATGGAGGCGGGATCAATCGATGGCTAATCCGTTCGTGAAGGCCTGGAAGTACATGATGGCCCTCTTCGACTCCAAGATCGAAGAACATGCGGATCCGAAGGTCCAGATCCAGCAGGCGATCGAGGAAGCGCAGCGTCAGCATCAGGCGCTGTCGCAGCAGGCGGCGTCGGTGATCGGTAACCAGCGTCAGCTGGAGATGAAGCTGAACCGCCAACTCGACGAGGTCGAGAAGCTCAACGCCAACGCCCGGCAGGCCGTCACCCTGGCCGACCAGGCACAGGCCGCGGGCGACACCGAGAAGGCGATCCAGTACACCAACGCCGCCGAGGCGTTCGCCGCGCAGCTGGTCACCGCCGAGCAGTCGGTGGAAGACCTGAAGGTGTTGCACGATCAGTCCCTGCAGGCCGCGGCTCAGGCCAAGAAGGCGGTCGAGCAGAACGCGATGATGTTGCAGCAGAAGGTCGCCGAGCGCACCAAACTGCTCAGCCAGCTCGAGCAGGCCAAGATGCAGGAGCAGGTCTCGGCCTCGCTGCAGCAGATGGACTCCACCCTGTCCGCGCCGGGCTCCACGCCCAGCCTGGACGCCGTGCGCGACAAGATCGAACGTCGCTACGCCAACGCTCTCGGTTCGGCCGAGCTGGCGCAGAACACGGTGCAGGGGCGGATGATGGAGGTGCAGCAGGCCAGCGTCCAGATGGCCGGGCACTCCAAGCTCGAGCAGATCCGCGCGTCGATGCGCGGTGACGCGTTGCCCACCGGCGGCACCAACGCCGCGATCAACCCGGCGCAGCCCCAGGCCGCACCGGCGACCGACATCACCAAGGGCCAAGCGGCTCAGCAGTAGGCAATCAGGTCCGGCGACGGCGCGGAAACCGGCGGAAACGCCCGGTGACCGCGCCATCAACGGTTTTCGACCGACATACCGGGGGAAGGACACCGATGAGCGGGAAAGTGCGGCGCGTGCGTGCCGAGATCGTGGAACCGGCGGCGATCGCACAGGCGGGTTCGGTGACCCTGCGTGGTGTCGGTGAGCAGGCCTTGGGTGCGGTGCGGCGATGGGCTGATCCGCGCGAACGGGAATTGCGGCGGCGTCGGCGAGCTCGGCGGCGCAGCTTTCAGCTGGGGACTGTTTCGGGCATCACCACGGTCGGCGCGGTCGGGCTTGCGGTGATCTCCGCGCCCGCGTGGGCGGTGGTCGTGATCGGCGGTGGGGCGGTCGCGTTCGTCACCGGGACCGCGTTGAGTGCGCGGCGGTACCTGCAGCTGCGTAGTGCTCCGCTGCCGCAGGCGGCGTTCGTCGCTCGTAAGTCGCCGGGGATTCGGTCGGCCGCACGCGCGCCTATTCAGCGGCTGATCCGGGCTGAGCGTGCGCTGTATGACCTGGGTGCGCAGATCGGGCGGACGCGTCGTCTTCCTGAAGACGAATTGCGTGACCTGCTCGATACGGCTCGGTCCGGTGCTGGGGCTTTGCACGCGCTGGCTACCGATGTGGTGGCCATGGAGCAGGCCGCTGATACCGTCGGGCGTGCTAATCCCGAGACGGTCGCTGCGCTGAAAACCACTGTCAGTGGGGTGGTTTCGCGCTTGGAGACCGGTGTTGTCGAATATGAACAGCTTGTGGCTGCGGCAGCCCGGATCCTCGCGGTTCCCGAGGACAATGTGGTCGCCTACCAGTTCAACGGCATCGTCGCGGATCTGCGTGAAGCCGCCGACCGTCTCGATGGGTGGGCGCAGGCGCTCACCGAACTTGTTGATCCGGGGGCTGAATTGTTCTCCGGTCCAACAGATTCGGGTCACTGATCTGGTTGTCCGTGCCCGCTGAATGTCGGCACGATCCCGGTCGGCACGCTGTCACGCGTGCCGACCGGATTTCGTCAGGCGCTGGTGAAGGCTTGGCGCAGGGCCGCTAGTTCGTCGGGGCGGGGGTCGGTGACGGTGGTGGATTCGGGGGAGTCGAAGATTCGGACGTTCTTCGCTTCGCTGGTGAACTGCGGCCAGCCGGTGGTGCCGTTCGTGGCGAAACCGACCCACGCGGCGTGGATTTCGTCGGCGAGGGCTTGGGGCGGGGTGGGGCCGGTGATGGAGTGGGCGTGTTCGAGCGCGTCGAAGACGAACGGGACTTCGAGCACATGGCAGGCGCCCAGGTCGGGAAGATCTGTGGGCCAAGCGAATTCGTAGACGTGAGTGGGCTGCGTGGTGGCGTTGGCTTCGGCGAAGTCGAAGGTGCCCGCCCGGAAGGTCAGGTCGGTCATGATCGCGTTGAAGATCTCGGCGGGGGTGGCGTCGGGGCGCTGGGTCGAATATGTCTGTGCGACAACGGGATCGATGCCGTAGCGAGTGAGTACGAAGGGCAGCGCGTCGGCGGTGATGCCGGCGGCCAGACCCGCCGGAACGGTGAAGAAACGGAACTCGTCGGCGGTGGTGCCCGCGATCAGTGGGACGGCACGGTCGGGGTGCGCGCGCAGAACCTGCGTCGGCGCGCCTTCGACGATGTCGTTGTCGACCACCGGGAACAGGCTCATGATGCCGCCGCCCATCTGGATCACCGATGCGCCCCACCGCTGCGGATCGGGGTCCATCATCAACGCCAGCGCGACAGCGTTCTGTGCGGTGCGCAATTGATCGGGATCCAGCTTGCCGAAATCTTCTGCGGTAGGTGAGATTCCGAGCTCATCGGCCAGCGCGGCGGACACCTTGCGCGCGTCGGCGGCATCGGCGGCGACCGCACCATTGCCGCTCTGCATGATCGCGCGACGGAACAGCCCGGCCGTGTGGGGCGCGGCGATCAGGGCCGCCACGCTCATCGCACCCGCGGACTCACCGAAGATCGTCACATTGTCGGGGTCGCCACCGAACGCGGCGATGTTCTCGCGCACCCACCGCAACGCGAAGATCTGGTCGTGCAGACCGCGATTGGACGGTGCGCCCTCGAGCTCGGCGAAGCCGGAGATCCCCAGCCGGTAGTTGATGCCCACCATGACCACGCCGTCGCGCGCGAACGCGGTCCCGTTGTAGATCTCCCGCGCGTTGGACCCGCGCACGAACGCGCCACCGTGAATCCACACCAGTACGGGCAGGCCCGACGCCGACGGGTCGGGCGTCCAGATATTGGCGTTGAGGTACTCGTCGCCGGGGATCCCGTCACTGCCGATCAGCGCGTGGATCGGCGCCGGATACGGGCTCTGCGCGCACGTCGCGCCGTTCTCGGTTGCCTCGCGCACCCCGTCCCACGCCGGGGCGGGCTCGGGGAGTTGGAAGCGTTTCGGCCCGATCGGCGCCGCCGCGTACGGCACCCCGAGAAAGCGGGTGACACCGGCCTCGGTACGCCCGCGCAGGGCGCCGCTCGCGATCGTGACGATGGGTTCCATGAAAGTCCTCCTACACAGTGAGCCCCGATTATGGACGCTTGTCCGGCTCGACGTCAGTCGTTTGCCTACGGAACGAGTGGCCCGGCCAGCACGCGTTCGCCCGCGGCCCGGTCGCCGTCCCAGGTGAGTTCCGGGTCGGCGGCGGATTTGCGTGCCCACAGGGTCAACAGCAGGTCCGATGCGGTGCCTGCGAGTTCGGCGACCGGTTCGCCCGGCCCGTAGGTCCAGGTGTTGCCGGTGTCGGTCGCT
Organism: Nocardia sp. NPDC058640; assembly: GCF_042716995.1. NCBI lineage: Bacteria > Bacillati > Actinomycetota > Actinomycetes > Mycobacteriales > Nocardiaceae > Nocardia > Nocardia sp. NPDC058640. The sequence continues at coordinate 3,807 of NZ_JBHXRG010000036.1, read as the reverse complement.
CGCAGCGACAGCGCCACGTCGGGTTCGGTGGCAAGGCCCCGGTAGATCATCCGGGGTGCGAACAGTTCGAACACCTCGTCGATGCCATCTACGGCGAGATCAGGGTCGAACGGGTCCGGCTTGCCCAGCGCGTTCTGCCCGTCCCACAGGTGCATGAGGGTCTCGTGGCCGCGGCGGCGGCGCCAGAAGCCGACCGTGCGCGGCATGGTCTCGGTGAAGGTCCAGGCCTTCTGGTTCTCGTCGGCCGACAGCGAGGTCGCCAGCGCGTCGGCGGTGGACTCGTACCACTCCCGCATCGCCACCGGATCCTTCGGCGCGGGGGTGCCCTCGTCGTCGCCGCGCAGTTCGGCCACCGCGGTGACCACCCAGGTATTGCCGCGACCCATGTGATCGACCAGGTCGTAGAAGGTCCAGTCACCGCACGACGGCACCGGCGCGGTGAAATCGGTGTCGGGGGTGATGAGTTCGCCGAAGGAGGTGAGCTTCGCGCACAGCAACGCCAAGTAGTCCATACCGCTCACCGTAGTCGGAACGTCGTCGCGGCGCCGGTCTAGGGGTGAACCCTGATCTATACCCGGATATCGGTGCTGACCTGGTGATTTACCGGTGGCGAAGTGGGAGCATCGAAGGTGTCGGATCGCTGGACGGCGGTCGTGGAGCACTAGGAGTCATCATGGTTTTGAAGGTCATCGGCATCGTCGTGGTCGCAGTGATCGCGTTCTGGATTCTGGGGGCGTTGATCGAAGCGCTCATGCCCATTCTGGTGATCGGGGCGATCGGCACCGGCGTCTACCTGCTCTACAAGGCCGTGTCCGACAACGACAAGACCCCGATCAGTTAGCCGCGGATGGCTAGCATGGCGGTGTGGAACAGGTACCCGAGGACTGGCAGCGCGGACTGGTGATCGTCGCGCACCCCGACGACATCGAATACGGGGCTGCCGCGGCGGTCGCGCGCTGGACGGGACAGGGCAAGGACATTCGCTATCTGCTCGTCACGCGCGGCGAGGCGGGGATCGCCGGGATGCCGCCCGCACAGGCCGCGCCGCTGCGGGAGATCGAGGAGATCTCGGGAGCGCGCGAAGTCGGCGTGCACACCGTGGAGTTCCTGGACCATCCCGACGGCCGCATCGAGGAAGGTCTCCCGCTGCGACGGGAACTGGCCGCCGCGTTGCGCAGGCATCGCCCGGAGATGGTGGTGCTGTTCAACTTCGGTGATACCTGGGCTCCGGGAGTGGCCAACAGTGCCGACCACCGGGCAGTCGGCCGATCGGCTATCGACGCGATCTCCGACGCGGGCAACGAATGGATCTTCCCCGAAATCGCTGATCTACCAACATGGTCGGCGCGCTGGGCAGCTGTTGTCGGCCCGGTCGCGACTCACGCCGTGGATGTGAGTGCGCATCTGGATCAGGCGCGGGCGTCGCTGGCCGCGCATCGGCGTTATCTGCAGGTGTTGAGCCCGGTGCCGGTGGAGGAGCAGGTTCGCGAAATCGTCACGTTCGCAACGGGTCCCAAGGAGGGGTTTCCCGCGGCGCACGCGGTGGGTTTCGAACTGTTCACGTTCGCTGGTTGATCGGTTCGGGTCAGTGCATTCGCGCGACGCGGTCGACGACATGTCGCCAGTTCTGCAGTGGGGCAACGTGTAAGCCGACCACCTTGCCCGCGTCGTCAGCTCGTCGCAGCGCCAGGGCTGCGCTGAAATCGGGGTCGGTGCGGAAGGTTTCGACCTCGGCGGGCGTCATCGGTCCGCCCTGGGCGATGAGCGTGCGCTGACTGGAGGGTGACAGTGCGGCCGCATGGGTCGAATCCGTCGCTACCAGAAAGCGTTTCGCGGTCACGTGTAGTTCGATCAGGCGGGCGACCCGCGCGCCGAGCAGTCCCCGCACCGCGGCGGCACCGTGTGCGCCGTGGCCGGCGTCGTCACCGGGGATCAGCACATGACCGATGTCGTGCAGCAGCCCGGCGACCTGGAGTTGCTCGTCATCGGGAAAATCACGCCGCAGCAGCTCCGCGCACTGGCGGTCGTGATCGAGGATGTCGACGGGGTCACCGGTGCGGTCGGCGGTGTCCCACGCGTCGGCACATTGCTCGAGCAGGGTGAACAGGCCGTCGACGGTGCCGATCGGGGTGATGTGGTCCGCATCGCTGGGCTCGGCGTTCTCGATCCCGTCCCGCCTGACATTGTGGCAGGCAGAGGGCGATGCATGAATGTCGCGGCCACGCTCGGGCGGTGTGGGGGAGTCGGGCCTGCGGGGTGGCACGAGATCTCTGTCGCCGTGTTCGTACGGCGCGGAAGGACCGAGACTGTGGACTTGCACGTGATCGCGGCTGCTGGGTTCGTGCGGCGCGGGGGAGCCGGGACTGTGGGGGCGCACGTGATCGCTCCTGCCGATTCGTTCGATGCTGTGGGGTTGCGTCCGCAAGGTAGCGCAGAAGTCGGGGTTGGGTTGGTCGAGGTGGGTGCGGCCTGGGGATATGGCAGGCTGAGCCCATGCGGATAGCTGTGGTGGCCGGGCCCGATCCAGGGCATGCGTTTCCCGCGATCGCGTTGTGTCTGCGGTTGCTGGACGCGGGGGACGAGCCGGTGCTGTTCACCGGGCCGCGATGGCTCGATGCCGCACGGGCGGTCGGGATCAGTGTGCGCAGGCTCAAGGGGTTGGCGCCGCGGCCCACCGACGACGACACCGACGCCGGCGCGCGAATCCACGAACGTGCCGCTCACATCGCCGCCGAGAACCTGCCCGAACTCAGCGCGATGCTGCCCGACCTGATCGTGTCCGACGTGCTCACCGCGGGCGGCGGCATGGCGGCCGAACGGCTGGGACTGCCCTGGGTCGAACTCTCCCCGCACCCGCTCTACCTGCCCTCCAAGGCCCTGCCGCCGATCGGCAGCGGTCTCGCGCCCGGCGAAGGTGTGCGTGGTCGGATGCGGGACGGTGTGTTGCGCACGATGACCGCCCGCGCCGTCCGCGTCGGCCAACGTCAACGGTCGGCGGCCCGCGAAACCATCGGCCTACCCGCCGAGGACCCCGGCCCCACCGCGCGTCTGGTCGCCACCCTGCCCGCGCTCGAGATGGACCGCCCGGACTGGCCCGCCGACACCCACGTCGTCGGCCCCCTGCTGTGGGAACCCACCGACGCCGTCCTCCCACTGCCCCCCGGCGATGCCCCACTGGTGATGGTGGCGCCCTCGACCGCGCACACCGGTGTGGACAACATGGCCGAAGTAGTGCTCGCCGGCCTGGCCGGACTCGGTGTGCGCGCAGCGATCTCGACACTGGACACCCCACCCGCGCACCTGCCCGACTGGGCCACCGCGGGTCTGGGCCGCCAGGACGAACTGCTCACCCACGCGGCAGTCGTCGTCGGCGGCGGCGGACACGGCCTGCTCGCCAAATCCCTTTCCGCCGGGGTCCCCGTGGTGACCGTCCCCGGCGGCGGCGACCAGTGGGAACTAGCCAATCGAGCTGTGCGCCAAGGCAGTTCGATGCTGGTCCGCCCACTCACCCCCGAAGCGGTCGAATCCGCCGTACGCAAGGTACTGGACGACCCGGCCTTCACCGCCGCCGCCCGCCGAGCCGCCGAAGGCCTGACCCAGGTCGCGGACCCGGTCCAGATCTGCCACGACGCCGCAAAGCGATAGCCCGTCGCCCGTCGAGCGGGCGGGGGAGCGGCCCCTGACCAGGAAACGTAGCGCGCAAGCCCGGTCCTTCAGGGCCGGGTTAGCGCATCAACTTCGGCCTTCCTGGGGCGCGGGGCGGCCGTTGCTGTTGCTCGATGTACTGCCTCACGATCGAGTCCGGCG
>NZ_JBHXRG010000035.1:0-55563 GCF_042716995.1 Nocardia sp. NPDC058640 | reverse complement strand
GCCTCAAGCAACGGTGGCTAACTCGCGGCCCCTCAGGGGCCGCGCTCGAGCGCGCCAGCGCTCCAAAAACACAGCCTCAAACAGTCTGGGACCACCCAAACCTTGCAGCTTTGCCACACAAACCGCCGGGGACCACCAAACCCCCGAGGCTCTGCCAAACCCCCGAGGCTCTGCCAAACCCCCGAGGCTCTGCCAAACCCTGAGGCTCTGCCCCAACCCCTAAACCCGGCGCATAGCCGCCAACGGATCCGCATACAACACACTCAGCGAAGTAACCACCGCAGCGAACTCCTGCACCTTCCCCCCGAACCCACTGATCCGAATATCAGTAGCCGCCAACTGAGTACTCTGCGAAAACGCCCGAGCCACATGCCCCAGCGCAGGCCGATACCCCGTAAAAGCCTGCCCTCCCAACACAACTCGGTCCGGGTTCAGCATGTCCCGCACCAGCGCGACAGTCTGCCCGAGCATCGTGGCCCGCTCGGCCAGCAATTCCCGTGCCGACTCCGACCCCGACTCCGCCGCCCGATACAGATCGTTGATCGTGGTCCCCGCAGTTCCGTTGTGCGCCGGGATGATTCCGCGACCAACGGCCCGAGCCTGCAGAGCTCGATCGCCGACGGTCACTTCCAAGCACCCACGCCGCCCGCACGTGCACTGCACATCGGACCCCGTCGGCAGATGCGCGATCGACCCCGGCCCGTTGCTCGGCGTGTGCACCCGCCCATCGAGAGTGACTGCGATACCGGCGGTTTCGCGCACATAGAAGTAGAGGCTGCTGCCGTGCTGGGCAGCGGGAAGTTCGGTGTCGGGCTCGGGCCGACGGGCGTCGAAGGTCGGCAGCAGCAGCTCCGAACCCGCCATCGCCTCGACGTGCGGCGCCACCGACACCGGCAGCTCGAGCACGTCACCGAGCACCTGCCCGATCGGGGCGCCCTTCCATTCCAGCTTGGGATGGTCCACCACCCCGGTCTGCGGATCCACCCGCCCACCGATGGCAACGCCCGCCCACAGCGGCGTGCGCCGGTGCCACCGCTGCAGGAAAGCCTTGGCGCTGCGGGCCACTGTTGTGACCGCGAATTCCTGCCCGGTCTGCGGGGTGGCGATGGCCAGCCCGCCGAGAATGCGCCCGCGCAGGTCCGCGGCTACGATCTTGGTGGCCTCGGCACCGATATGGATACCCAAGGTCAGATAGGCATCGTGGTCGATCTCGAACGGCACGCGCGGCCGCCCGACAGCACCGGCAGCGGTCAGATCGGCCCGCTCACGCAGCAGCCCGGCCGAAAGCAGCGCGGCCACTTGACGATTCACCGTGGCGATACTCAAACCCGTTGCCCGAGCGGCATTGTCACGCGACACCGGACCCGAGGCCGCGGTTCGCAGCACCGCGGCCGCCGGATTGTCACTGCGTCGCAGCTCAGGGGGTACAACAGGGCGCGAAACGCGAGAACGGACGACACCGCCGGTCCGAGTGAGGGGGCGGTCGAGAATGGGAGCAGACATAGGAAGTTCCTTGCTGAAATCCCGTTGTCGCAACGGGATTGCCTACACGTATGACGTGGCGGCGCAGGAGTCGGAAGGACTCAGCCGCAGTGGCAGGAACGACACAGTTCACGGGTCAACGGCAACCGCAGGCCCAGAGCGGCGGTCACATAGGTGACCCGCTGGGCGGTGTGATGGTTACCGGACATAACAATCAAGTTAACACCGAATCCGGACCCATCCAAGCCGAACCGGCGGATTGTGCCGTGCGGCACACCGAACCCCAGCTCACAGCGTTTCGGTGCGCGCGTAATGCGGCGCGTGTCGCCCTACAAACGCCAAAAACCCTCCCGGGAAACAACTTCCGGAAGGGGCTGACGAACCGCGTGGCTACTTGGCCGGTGCGGTGAAGGGTGCGTTGATGGTGGTGAAGTACTGAATGGCGGCGCCGATCGCGACCGGTGCGGTGATGAAGATCTGACCGGCCAGGGTGCCCAGCGCTCCCACTGCCAGGATGCCGCCGATGCAACCGACGGCCGCCGCGGGCAGGAACGGCCCGAACAGGCCGACGATGGTCGCCGCCGCGACGGACGCGCCGACGATGCCGCCGAGCACGCAGCCCACCGCACCGCCGGTGAGCCCACCGACCAGCGTGCCCACCGCGGCACCGGTGGAGATGGTGCTGGTCAGGCGACTCCAGGCCGCCACCTCGCGGTCGTATTCGGACTTGAACGGCGCCTTGTCCTCGAACGGCAGCGCGACCGGCTTGTAGACCGCCTTGTCGACGTCGAGCTGCGGTGTCAGGGTCGCGGTGTTGCCCGCGATGTGCGCCGCGATCGGCAATTCGTAGTCGTCGAGGCGGAAGGTCAGCGGGGTGGCCGCGATGGTGGTGCCGTTGGCGGCCTTCACCTTGAAGGCGCCGTCTTCGACCACCAGAGACCCGGCGTCGGTGGTGATCACGGAGGTGCCGTCGACTTCCGCGGCGGTGAAGTTCACGGGTGCGTCGACCTCGGGGGTCGCCACGGAGGTGCCCGCGCCCGCACCGGTTGCCAGGGTCACGAGCGCCGCGACCACGGCGAGCTTCCTCATTTTCATAACGTGCCAATCCCTCATCAGTCGGTGGAGCTGTTCGAGGGCAAGCTTCGAGCAGATCGTTCGCGCAGACGAGGGAAAAAAGCAGCCGGATCTTAACTAAGAGTTCACTTCGAATCCTTCGCAGCCGCCTTGGCCTGTTTCTTGAATTCCCTGACCTGAGTCAAAGTCTCGGCGTCCACCACATCCGCCACCGACCGCCGTGACCCGTCGTCGCCATAGGCTCCGGCGGCTTCCCGCCACCCGTTCGGGTGCACGTCCCGCTGCTTCCCCAGCAACGCGAGGAAGATCTTGGCCTTCTGCGCCCCGAACCCCGGCAGGTCCTGCAACCTGCGCAGCACCTCTTTCCCGTCGGGGTCGCCCGCGGTCCAGATCGCCGCGGGCTCCCCGTCATAGTGTTCGATCACGTACTGCGCCAACGCTTGTGCGCGCCGGGCCATCGAGCGCCCGTACCGGTGGATGGCGGGCGGTGTCGCGGCCAGTTCCTCGAATTCGGCCGGGTCGGCGTCGGCGATCTGCCGCAGCGAGAACCCGCCCATCCGGTCGGCGAGTTTGCGCGGCCCACGAAACGCGTGCTCCATCGGATATTGCTGATCCAGCAACATCCCCAGCAGCAGCGCGAAATCGTCGGTGCTGAGCAGTTCGTCCGCCTCGGGTTCCTGCGCGAGGCACAGCGTGCGGGTCATGGGTTCGACTTTATCCCTGGTCGAGCAGTTTCTCCGTGGCCGCGAGCAGCACGCAGGTCGCCAGCCCGTCCATCGCCTTCTCCAGTTCCGGCAGCTGCGGGAAGCTGGGGGCGATGCGGATGTTCTTGTCGTCGGGGTCGTTGCGGTACGGGAAGGCCGAGCCCGCGGCGGTGAGCGCGATGCCGGCGTCCTTGGCCAGGGCGATCACCCGGGCGGCGGTGCCGTCGAGCACGTCGAGGCTGATGAAGTAGCCGCCCTTGGGCTCGGTCCACGACGCCACCTTCGAGGCGCCGAGGCGGTCCTCGAGGATGCGGCGCACCAGCGCGAACTTGGGTTCCAGCAGCGCACGGTGCTTCTGCATGTGCTCGCGCACGCCCTCGGCGTCGGTGAAGAAGCGCAGGTGCCGCAGCTGGTTGAGCTTGTCGGGGCCGATGCTCTTCTTCGACGCGTGCGACAGATACCAGTCGATGTTGGCCTTGGACGCACCGAAGAAGCTCACGCCCGCGCCCGCGAAGGTGATCTTGGACGTCGACGCGAAGACCAGCGGACGGTTCGGGTTACCGGCCGCGGCGGCAAGGCCGAGCACGTCGATCACCGGCGCCGCGGTGTCGGTGATCGGGTGCACCGCGTAGGCGTTGTCCCAGAACAGCCGGAAGTCCGGCGCCGCGGCGGGCATCGAAACCAGTTCGCGCACAACGTCTTCGGAGTACACGACACCGGTGGGGTTGGAGTAGTTCGGCACCGCCCACAGGCCCTTGATCTGCGGGTCGTCGGCCAGCAGGGCCGCGATGGCGTGGGTGTCGGGGCCGTCGGGCAGCATCGGGATGGTGATCATCTCGATGCCGAGTGCCTCGGTGATGGCGAAGTGGCGGTCGTAACCCGGTGCGGGACACAGCCATTTGATCGGCTCGTCGACCCAGCGGCGCGGGGAGTCGGGGGTGCCGTACAGCATCGAGAACACGATCAGGTCGTGCATGATCTCGAGGCTGGCGTTGTTGCCCGCCAGCAGTTGGTCAACGGGGATGCCCAGCAGTTCGCCGAAGATCGCGCGCAGTTCGGGCAGACCGTTCAGGCCGCCGTAGTTGCGGCAGTCGGCGCCGGTGCCGTCGCGGAAGTCGCCGTCGCCGGGCAGTGACAGCAGCGAATCCGACAGCGCGAGTTGTTCCGGTGAGGGCTTGCCTCGGGTGAGATCCAGCGTGAGCTTCTCGGTCTTGAGCGTCGCGTAATTCGCGGTCTGGGACTCGTGTTCGGACACGAGTTCCGCGTGGCTCATCAAACCGATCTGCGTTTGCCGGGGCATCCTGGGCAGCCTTTCGAAGCAGCAAGGTGGGCGCACGCCGTGCGTGCTGACACCCGCAAGGCTACCCGGCGGCGGATCGGAATCGGCGGGGTATGTGCCCCGGATCAGGCTCGCACGCTGCGAAGGTGCGTGAGCCGAAGGGGGATCCCCAGAAATTAAGGGGACCCCGCGCACCCGGCAGAGCCCGTTGACCCTTGCTGCCTTCCGGCCCTGGGGGAGTTCACAGGATGCTCGCCGCGCGGGATCCGTCGGCCAGTGTAGCGGCTAATCGGACAGGCGGCGATCTCAGGGTTCGAACAGCAGGTCCGCGGCACGGGTGAGCACTTCGATGCGGGTACGGCCCTCGTGGTCGGCGGCCAGGAAGTGCGCGCCGATGGTGGCACAGAAGGCGAGCAGGCTCCTGGCTTCGACCTCGTCGGGATCGTCGCAGAACGTGCCGATCGTCTCGCGCAGCAACGCCATTCGCGTGTTGTCGACGCGGCGTAGACGTTGCGCGACCGCGTCGTCGCGGCGGGCCCAGTCGCGGATCGCGAGGTCGATGGGCAGCAGTCGATGACTGGAGAAGGTGAGCAGGCCGGCCACCCGCGCCTTGGTCTTCGGGTCTAGGTCGGCCACGCGTTCGAGCACCTGCTCGGTGGCCTCGCTCTCCCACGCGTCGAGCATGGCGGTCAGCAGGGCGTCGCGGTCGGCGAAATAGCCGTAGAACCCACCCTTGGTGACGCCGATGCGCTTGGCCAGCGCCTCGATTCGCACGGCGTCCACACCCGAGGACGCGAGCACCGCAAGACCTTCCTCGACCCATCTGACCTTGGGCGTTCGTGCGGTTCCCACGATGTGTGTCACCTCATATCCCTGGATTGCCACCCGATCTCGCAGTGTACGCAGCCGTATAGTCGCCGCACTGTCGGTGATGCTGGCTACGATCTATCCGAATATCGGTAGCCGGGGGGGTCCGTTCCCCATGACGCAGACGCAGAGGGGGGTTCGAGCATGACCGACCCGAATCAACAACCGCCAGGCAAGGGTGTTCCGCCGTCCGACCCGACCGTCGCGTGGTGGGAACGACCGGGCGAGGGCGCGGGACAGAATCCGGCGCAGGCCGATCCGACGGTGCTGCGCGGCAATATCGGCGCGCCCGGGCCTTACACCGCACCGCCCTCGCCGTATCAGAGCGGCGCCAACCCGCAGCCGTACACCGCGCCGCCCTCGCCGTACCAGGGCAGCCCGCAGCCGTATCAGAGCGGTGCGAACCCGCAGCCCTATCAGAGCGGCGGCGCGAACCCCCAGCCCTATCCGCCGCAGCAGTTTCCCCAAGCGGGCGGCTACGGCCCGACTCCCCCGCAGCAGCCCTGGGGCGCACCGCCGCGTCCGCCGTCGTCGGGTGGCGGCAACAAGACCCTGTGGTGGGTCCTTGGCTCCATCGCGGTGGTCGGCGTGCTGGTGGTCGGCCTGATCGCCTTCGCCGCGAACAAGGCCGAGGACGCGTTCGGCCCCGATTCGGACAAGTGGGCGGGCAACTACGAGTATCGCGAGGGCAAGAACGCCTGCGAACTGGTCGACCTGACCGTGCTGAACAAGTGGTCGACCACCCGCGAGACCACCACCCACACCGAGCACCCGCCCTACGAGTACATCGGCGGCGGCTCCTACGACTGCGACGCCGACAACAAGGACTCCGGCCGCAACGGCAACTCGGCGAGCCTGTCGCTGGACGTGCAGTTCAAAACCGATTCCGGCAGCGAATCGGACTACGCGCGATGGAAGAACTCCGACACCAAGACCACCGGCAAGGGCTACGAGAACGGCCCGGTGAGCGGCCTGGGCACCGAGGCGTATTTCGCGAGCGAGCAGCAGACCTACAGCTCGATTCCCAACCGGTACATCTACACCGTCGCCGCGATCGACAGCAATATCTCGGTGAAGGTGCAGATCGAGGTGTCCACGATGAGCTCCTACGACCGTGCCTCGATGGCCACCGCCGCGGAATCGCAGGTCCGCAAGGCCATGGCAGCTTTGAAGAAGTAGCAGGTCAGATGCCTGTCCCGGGGGCGGTTTGGCGTAAACCCCCGGTCACCCGCTATGCTGCTCCACGGAGGATTCGCCTAGTGGCCTATGGCGCTCGCCTGGAACGCGGGTTGGGTTAACGCCCTCAGGGGTTCAAATCCCCTATCCTCCGCAACAGCAGGGCCCTGATCGGTTCGCCGATCGGGGCCCTGTTCGTTTAATCGGTGGATCTGTCAGTGGGCATCCGTAGAGTGAGCCCCGACGGTGCGGGAGACCCCCACCACACCCACACGCCGTCGTCGCCGCACCTCCCACCTATGTGCGTGCCGACACAGTGCAATGGGTACCCAACCTTCGCGCGCGTCCGAGAACAGGACCGCGCCGGTCGACAGCCACGAAGAGGCATCGATCGAACAAAACCAGGAAGACGAAGACGAAGTGAATACATCACCTGAAACGAGCATCGGGCGCGACGTGTCCGGGCCGATCCGGCTGATGCTGCGTGACCGCACAGCCACCACCGGGCCCATCGACGGCGCCTGGTGGCCACGAACCGACCAGCCGATGACCGAACTGCACCAGCTGGTCGCCGCGGTCGCGCCGCGCATCGGCAAATTGGCCCGGCTCGGGTTCGACTGGACCTCCAGCGAATCCGGCGACGACAACACAGCCCACAACAACACAGCCAAAAACGATCAGGCCGCGCGCATCATGCACGTGGTCGGCAGCAACGGCGCCGCGCTGGCGTTGCTGGTCATCCCCGCGGCCACCGAGGCACCGGCCGCCCGCAGCCATATGCGCTGGGCGGCGGGCAAGCCGCGCATCCAGGACCCGGCGCCCGCTGAGAAGGCAGCCGACGGGCCCCGGATGCTCGTGCAGATCTAGTCAGCGGTCGCTGGTGTAGGTCGGGTCGAAGTCGCGCGGTGCACCGCGACGACTCAACAAGCGGTCGAACCATTCGCCGAGAATGACGCCCGCGGCCAGCGCACAGCCCACACCGAACGCCCCGAGGATCTGTCCGAAGCCCAACAGGGTTTCGTCCTCGAGCAGGGCATACAACCCTCGGTACACCTTCAGACCCGGCAGCAGCGGCGTGATCCCGGCCGCTGCCACCACCAACGGCGGCGTGAGCGCGCGACGCGCCATCAGACCACCGGCCAGACCGATCAGCGTGGCGGCCAGACCCGACGCCACCACCGGCCCGAAGCCGATGTACTGGGCGCCGAGGAAGACCATGATGCCGCCCGCACCACTGAGTCCGGCCGCGACCAGCGCCCGTCGCTCGGCGTAACAGGCCAGCGCGAACGCGATCGACGCGACGGCACCGGCGGCCAGTTTGATCGGCAGATACTGGATGTCACGTCCGGCGTCGGCCGCGATCTCGGGCACCGCGATGCCGATCATCGTCGAAATACGAAGGGCCAGACCGATACCCGCGACGATGCCCGCCGTCATCATCACCACTTCGAGCATGCGGGCGGCGGCGGTGACGGGGGCGCCGGTGATCGCGTCCTGCACCGAACCCACCAATTGCAGACCCGACAGCAGCACGGTGATCCCCGCGGCGACGATCAGCGCGGCGTCGGCACGCCAGTGTTCGCTGAACGCGGCCAACGCGATGGCCGGGGTGGCGGCGACGATCCCGCCGATCATGTGCTGGAAGAACAGCGGCAGACCCAGCTGATGCAGCACCCGGTTCACCACATCGATCACCGCTGTCGTGGCGAAACTGATTGCGGCGAGCAGGAATCCACCGCCAAGCAGCACCGCGATCGCCGCCGCCAGCAGCGACCAGCCCAACGTGGATACCCAACGCGGGTACGGGTGCCGGGAGGAGATGAGTTCGTCCAGCGCCGCGTGCGCCTGGTCGACGGGCACGATCTGGCTGCGGATGCGGCGGGTGAGGCGGTCGACCGCGGCCAGTCGGGTGAAGTCCAGCGAGCGGTACTTCACCACGCGCATATCGCTGGCCGGTGGGAGTCGCGGCCCGCGGTCGGCCCAGATGCGGATCGCGTCGAAGGTGACGTCGATATCGCAACTGTTCAGGCCGTAGGTCGAGGCGATGAAACGGACCTGCGCGGTGGTGTCCGCGACACCGGTGCCCGCCGAGAGCACGACCTCGCCCACCCGCACGGCCAAGTCCAGTACCTGCGCGACCTCGGCATCGTCGGCGAGGTCGATCGGCTGCAGCGGGGTGGGCGCGGCGACGATGTTGTCGGCGGTGGCGCGTTGCGACGGCAACAGGAACGGTCGACGCAGTCGCCACCATCGATGTCGCAGACTCGGGCGTTCGAGAATTGTGGCGCCATCGCCTTCCGCCAGTGGGTCCGCACTCATACCTCGACGGTATAGCCGTTGGCAGCGGCTTCGCGTTCTCGCAATCAGTTCGTCAACGTGTCGGGGCCGCTGACCTGGTATCGGCGCTCAGATGTCCTCGATCAGGCCGGTGCTGTAGGCCATCGCCGCCAGGTGTTGCAGACAGCGCGGACCGCAGTCATTGTGCTCAGTCATCACGAAACGGGCCTGCTGCAGCGAAGAAATGGAAGAATCGGCCAGGCAGTCGGCATGGGCGACGCGCCAGCGGTCTTCGTGACCCGCGAGCGCGGCGCGCGAGGTCGGCGGGTCCGGTGTGTCCAGCAGGGTGTGACGGGAGGGGCAGGCGATGGAGGCGATGACTGTATGAACACCGGGACGGGGAAGGTGATCCAGGAGCGGCGCAGGCTGCTCGGGCTGTCGCAGCCCGCACTGGCCACCGCGATCGGGGTGAGCTCGCGCCAGATCACCAGGTACGAGTCCGAGGAACAATCGCCGACGCTGCCGGTCGCGGTCCGCCTGGCCGACGCGCTGCAGGTGTCGCTGGCGGAGCTGGCCGGCATTGTGGACAACCGGGTCGACCTGGCCGGACGGTGGTGGGCAGCCTGGCAGAAACCGGCGAACCACCGCGACGAGGTCGAGGTAACGGCGGTGGACATCCGGCACGAAGGCGACCACCTCATGCTCGATTCCGCTGCCGAAACGCCTGTCGCCGAGGCGGATCCGACCACGCAGATGCGCGGCGAGATGCGCGTGTGGGACGGTGACGCGCTCACCGGCTGGGTGCGCGGCATGGACATCGCCTACCCGGTCGGCACCATCTACTACTCGCTGCATCCCCAAGGCGCTCACGCCGTCGGCTCGTGGACGACGAAGTCGGGCCCCGACGGCTTGTTGCGCGGCTGGAGTGTGCTCGCGCGGGAGAAGTCCGAAGCCGAGAAGCTGCTGGCGGAGATGTTGCGGACCGACGGCACTGTCGAATCGTGGCCGACGCGTCCGGCCTGACGTAGTAGGCGCCGGGTCAGCGCCCCGAACACGAACAGCCCCACGGCAATCCACGCGTAGATCTGCATCAGACCCTCCGAACTCGTCGTCGCTGACAAAGGTGGCGCGGTATGGTGTTCACGAAGCCGCCACGAAAAGTATGGTCGCCGTCAAGACCTTTTGGACAGCAAAAAGCGTCTACAAACGTCTACAGTTCTCTACGATGGGTCCATGTCCAGTCGGGGCGAGCAGGGGAACGGCATCGTCGGAGCTCGGTTGCGGCGATTGCGAGAAGAAGCGGGATTGTCGCTGGCGGCGTTGGCCACTCGCGTGCCGTACAGCAGGGCCGCGCTGGGTCACTACGAAACCGGTACGCGCGCGGCTACTTTCGAAGTGATCGCCTGGTACGAGCGTGTGCACGCGCAATCCGGTGTGCCGGTGATCCATCGACGCGATCCGCGCGCGGCCGATGCGGCACTGGCGGCGGCCATCGCGTCCGCGAATCGAAACGGTCCGCTGATCGAGATCGGGCGACCGCACGAGGGGGACAACGGGACTGGGTATTTCTGTCCGTTTCGGATCGTCGGGGTGATCGAAGGGGAAGCCGCCGGTACCGATGCGGCGACGGCCCTGCACTCGGCGTTGCTCGCGGTGGGCGCCGAACTGAATCGGGCGAAGTCGGCTTAGCGGTGGGCGGCGACGACGGTTTTCAGCGCGTGCGCGAGTAGTTGCAGGTAGCGGTCGGGATCTGGCACGACCTTCGGGTCGGAATGTACTGACAGCGTGATGGTTTCGCCGATGCCGTGGATGCCGTGGGTCAGGTGCATGACGGTGCCGAGCGCCGGAAAACCGCCGGTGAACAGCACAGGAGCGCCTGCGAGGGTGAGGTCGGTCGGGCCGCGGTAGACGCTGGAGACCACGGTGTTGCCGTCGAGGATCGCGGGGACGTTGTCCAGGTCGGCGTGCTGCACGTCGCGGGCTGCCAGGACCGACGGGACGGTTTCACCGACTCGATCCTGTGCGGACAGTAGGGGATTCAGTGCTCGCTCGCGGCGGGTAGTGAGATCGTCGGCGATGAGTTCCGCGCGAAGGCGCAGGTCGGGTTCGTCGATGTGCAGGTCGATGGACAGGCCGCGGTAGTTGTTGCGGGACGTGCTCTGCGTCGGGAGTGCCATCGGGAGCGCGGTGCCCAGACGTGCTGGGCGCTCGCCGTTTTCGGCGAGATAGTCGGACAAAGCTCGCGAAATCGCCGTCAGTGCAACAACAGTGACGGTTTTGCCGGGTATGCGGAAGTCGTCCGCATCGATGACAAGCATTCGCACGTCGCGGTCGACCACCGGCGATGTCGGGTTGAGCGCGCACGGTGCGAAACCCGTTGTGGGCGGCGGTACCTCACCGGTTGCGGTGAGCTCCGCCAGTTTCCGCTGCGCGAGGTAGGCGGCCCGCCCGCGCCACGCCGTGGTCACCACCTGCCGGGGAAACCGCAGCACTCCAAGCCATCTCGGATTTGCATGGTTCGCAATCCATCCACAGGTTTGTCCACAGGTATCCACAGGCTGTGCACGGGTTTTGGCTGGTCCGACCGGGGGCTTTGCCGAGTTATCCACAGACACACCGGGATGTGTGTGGACAACTGGGTCAGCCGCGGGCGCGAACAGCGCGCGAGCGATGGCGGCGGCGCGGGTGCCGTCGGCGAGCGCGTGCGAAAGTTGTAGCAGCACCACGACAACGGGCTCCGTGGACTGCGGTGCGTCACGAACCCTGCGGAAAACATGGATGCGCCAGGGGAATTCGGTCGCGTCGACGCCGGTTCCCAGAAGTTCGCCCATGCGGGTGAGCAGCAGGGGCCACGACAGCCCGTCGGGCTGGTGGTGCACGATTTGCTGGGACATGAATTCGGCCGGAACCCACCGCGGATAGGCGAGGTCGCCCGGTATCCGCTGGAGTCGAATCCGCAGATCGGGAATGTGTTCGACCCGCGCAGTGACGAACGCTCGCAGTTCATCAGCGGCGGTGTCGGTTTCGGCGAAACAGTAGAGCAGGAACACGTCGTTGGCGGTGCGGCGCGACAGCCAGAACATCGTCGCGTCCCGCGCGGCCATCGAGGTCATTGCGCCACGATAGGCCACCCCGCGTAGGTCCCTGAGAAGGCCCCGAGTCCGTATCGACCCGGGGCCGGTATTGCCCGCTCGAGGCGCATCAGCGGATCAGCCGCGTGCGAACTCTCCCGCGTTGACATCGGCTAGAAAGGCCTGCCACTGCCCTGGACCGAAGGCCAGCACGGGTCCACGGCCACGGTCCTTGGTGTCGCGAACGGCGATATCGCCGCCGGCGAGAAAGGCCACTTCGACGCAGTTCCCATCGGGTCCGCTGTAGGTGCTCTTCCGCCACACAGCGTCGGTCACATCAACTTTCACGGCACTTGCTCCTTTGGTTCATCGAGAAGAGGGAGAACTCCTGGATTCGTAACGAACATTGGCGATATCCGGCGCGACCGGTGAGTTACTTCGTGGCACACACGGCACTGCCACACGGCGCGCGCAACCGACCGGCACGAACCAGCTCATGGAGGTGTTTCCAGCTCCGGGGGCTGCCCCCGCGGAAGAAACACTAGCAGGTCTTCCGCAATGTTGCGGAAGAGAATTTGCTTTCTCATATCGTTTTGCCAACCTTGCGAAGCTTGCCGTTTGCGGAGGCATTGCCGGGGGTCCTTACCCATTCCCGAAGGGGGTCACACATCGGGATTTACTTCCATGTGATTGGTCCGTGATACGTCAAATTCTCGAGTACCTCAGCAGTCACATGCGCACCATCGGGCCCGGGCGTGGATCATGGAGGAATGATCTCCCGTGACCGTGACGCCGCAGGTCGTGCCCGTAGCGACCGCCCCCGCGATCGACTCGGCCGACCGCTGCCCCCGGGCAGTGTCGGAGTCGCCCGAATCCCCGACGACCTCGAGCTCGACCCCCAGCAAACTCTCACCTTCGCTCAGCAACTGCTGGACGACGGATTGGCTTTCAACGCCCACGAGGTATTGGAGGCGGCGTGGAAGAACGGGGCGGTTGCCGAGCGGATGCTCTGGCAGGGACTTGCCCAATATGCGGTGGGGCTCACGCACATTCAGCGCGGCAATGCCAAGGGCGCGGGTACCCTACTGCGCCGCGCGAGGCAGCGACTCGAGGCGTATCCGGCGAATGCCCAGCAGCACGATGTCGACCGCGCGGGGCTGATCGCGCACGCGCGGGAACTGGTCGACGCGCTCGACGCCGGTGAGTCCATCGACGAGCGGCGGTTGCGCACGCGGCTGTGTGTGACCCCCGCCTAGGATTCGCCAGGTGCCAACGAATTCGGACGGCCCGACCAGCCACAACGCGCCGACCACGTCGGGCCACGGCCCACGCGAGCGCCGAGGTGCGGGCCGCTACGCCCCGAGCCCGTCGGGGGAACTGCACGTGGGGAACTTGCGCACTGCGGTTCTCGCGTGGCTGTTCGCGCGAACTACGGGGCGCGAGTTCCTGATTCGCGTGGACAACCTGGATCGCGTGCGACCCGGTGCCGCGCAACGTCAGCTCGACGACCTCGCCGCGATCGGCATCGATTGGGACGGCCCCGTGGTCTATCAGTCCGATCGACTGCCTGTTTACGAGGCCGCCGTCGCCGAGCTCACCGCCGCCGGGCGTACCTACGAATGTTTCTGCACCAGAAGGGAAATCCAGCAGGCCGCCACCGCGCCACACGGGCCGATGGGTGCGTATCCCGGCACTTGCCGTGAGCTGACCGAGGCCCAGCGCGCGGAGCGGCGAGCCGAAGGACGTGTCGCCGCACTACGTTTGCGCGCCGACGTGACCGAATACGAGATCACCGATGCGCTGCACGGCCGATATCGCGGCGCCGTAGACGATTTGGTGTTGCGACGCGGCGACGGCATCCCGGCCTACAACCTCACCGTCGTGGTCGACGATGCCGCGCAGGGTGTTGACCAGGTGGTTCGCGGCGATGACTTGCTGCCATCGACCCCGCGCCAGGCCTACCTCGCCGCACTGCTCGGACTCACCGTTCCGACCTACGCGCACGTCCCGCTGGTGCTCAACGAAGAAGGCAAGCGACTGGCGAAACGTGATGGGGCCGTGAGTCTTTCGGATCAACTAGCCCTCGGCAACACACCCGAGGACGTGGTCGCGGCGATCGCGGATTCACTCGGCTACACCGCACGCACCACCGCCGCGCTGCGCGAAGTTTTCGACCCCGCACGCATCCCCACGAAACCATGGATACTCGAGCCCATCGGGTTGTTCCGACCCGAAGGATGTCCGTAACGTACGCATCGACCGATCTAGAAGATCAATACGAGGACTGAGATTATGACCAGCGGTGGTTACGAACCCAACCAGTACCCGCAGGGCGGTCAGCCCGGCGGCTACGGCCAGGACCCCTACGGCCAGCAGCAGCCGCAGCCCGGCTACGGCCAGCAGCAGCCTTACGGCCAGCCTGCGCACGGCGGGGCGCCCCAGCCCGGTTACGGACAGCCCGATCCCTACGGTCAGCAGCAGCCTGCTTACGGGCAGGATCCGTACGGTCAGCAGCAGCAGCAGTTCCCGCAGGGCGGATACGGTCAGCAGGGCGGGTACGGTCAGCAGGGCTTCGGCGGCGTGATGCCTGCCGACCTGGGAGTTCGCCTCGGCGCGCGCGTGATCGATGGCCTGATCATCGGCATCCCGATGTTCTTCGTGAACATGGCCATCAGCTTCGCGCTGCTGGACAGCCCGATCATGGCGGGCATCATTGTCTGGCTGATCATGGGCCTGGCGTATGTCGGCTACAACGTGGGCTTCGAAGTGACCCAGGGCACCACGATCGGCAAGAAGCTGCTCGGACTGCGCGTGCTCGCCCCTGGTGGCGCCCCGAAGCTCACCCCGGAAGCCTCGCTCAAGCGCAACATCTTCCTGGCTCCGCTGGTGGTCTACTGCCTCGGTGGTCTCGTCACCACCGGCCTGGCGATCTACATCGCGGTCACCATCAACAACGACCCGAACAAGCAGGGCTGGAACGACAAGTTCGCCGGCGGTACGCAGGTCGTCAAGGGCTGATGCTCTTCACCTGACGAAAACGTAAGGGGCGCTTCCGAATTCCGGAAGCGCCCCTTTTTCGTCGTTCGTGCCGACGCAAGTTGCGCGTCCGGCTCGCCCCGTCGCAACTATGACGACGAAGAGGTGCCTATGACGACGAAGAGGAATACGAAGTACAAGACCACAGCCAGTATCGACAGTGCGCCGATCCAGATTCCCGCAACTGCCAGCCCGCGACCTTCACCGCCACGCTCCTTGATCTGATTCACCCCGAGCACACCGAGAATGATCCCGACGATCGAGCCCAGGCCACAGGTGAACGGACCGACCAACGACGCGATCAAGGCACCGATCGCCAACCCGTTGGTGCCCTGCGGCTGCGGGTACTGCCCGTACGGCTGGTAACCCGCGCCCGGATACCCACCGTAAGCAGGCGGCTGCCCGTAAGCAGGCTGCTGCGGATACCCCGGCTGCTGGTACTGCGGCTGCGAAGGCTGCGGATACTGGGGCGTGGAGGGCGGCGCCGGCTGCTGCGAGTACTGCGGCGACGACGGATAGTTCGAAGGCTGCGACGGTTGCGCGGTCGGATGCTGCGGCACCGAACCCGGCGCGCCGGATTCCGGCGTCACACCGGAACCGCCGTACTGCTTCCACCACTCGTCGGAATCGCCAGGATTCGTCATACCGACAGCGTATTCCACAACCGCCCACCGTGACGCATCGTCAGCTTGGGAGAATAGGCCTCGTGACTGATGCAAACTCGCTCGAAAAAACTGCTCAATCTGGGCACCCCGCGCCGGACCATGCGGCATTCGCCCAGGTTGCGCGGGGGTTCTATCCGGTAATCGTCGCCGTTTTCACCGCGACGCTGATCATCTCCAACATCTGCGCCACCAAGGGCGTGGAGTTCTTCACCGACAGTTCGGTGATGTTGGGCCCGCTGCAGATCCTGCCGATCGCCACCGACGGTGCCTTCTTCCTGTTCCCCCTGGCCTACATCCTCGGCGACGTGCTGAGCGAGGTCTACGGCTTCCGCGCCACCCGCCACGCCATCTACACCGGCTTCGGCGCCCTGCTGCTGACCGTGGGCTGTTTCTATGTGGCCATCAACCTGCCCGCCGCGGGCTTCTACGAAAACCAGGAAGCCTTCCGCACGGTCCTCGGCACCACGCCCCAGTTGGTCCTGGCAGGCCTGGCCGGTTACTTCGTCGGCCAACTCCTGAACTCCGCCACCCTGGTCATGATCAAGGAACGGACCAAGGAAAAGCACCTGTGGGCGCGCCTGATCGGCTCCACGGTGGTGGGCGAGTTCGCCGACACCCTGATCTTCTGCTCGATCGCCGCCACCGCCATCGGCATCAACACCTGGCAGTCGTTCATCAACTACGTCATCGTGGGCTTCGTGTGGAAGACCCTGTGCGAGGTGTTGGTCATGCCGATCACCTACCGGTTGATCGCCGTCCTGAAGAAGACCGAACCGTCCTACGCTCCGGCGAAGGCCGCCGCCCTGCACGACTAGTGCGCCAGTGCGGGTGGCGGATCCAGCGCTACTCCCCCGGAACCTTGATCCGCCCCCGCCACTGCCCCAGGAACTCCTTCTTGAACTCGTCGAAGGTGCCGTCCTCGATGCTGGCCCTGATCCGATCCACGAGCCGAATCGTGTACCGCTCGTTGTGAATCGTGCACAGCGTGGCCGACAGCATCTCCTTCGCCTTGAACAGGTGATGCAGGTAGGCCCGGCTGTAATGCGCGCAGGTGTAGCAGTCGCACGTGTCGTCGATCGGCCGGAAATCGCGTTTGAACCGGGCGGTGTTGATGTTGAACCGGCCCTCGTCCACGTAGATCGCGGCGTTGCGGGCCACCCGCGACGGATTCACGCAGTCGAACGTGTCGGCCCCGTTCTCGATCGCGGTGAACATGTCCTCGGGCTCACTGATCCCCAGCATGTGCCGCGGTTTGGCCTCGGGCAGCTCGTCGCAGCACCACCCCACGATCGTGCCGAGGTTGTGCTTCTCCAGAGCCCCGCCGATGCCGTATCCGTCGAATCCTGTTCCGCCGGTTCCGCGAATCGTCTCCAACTCGCGACAAGCCTTGCGCCGCAAGTCTTCATACTGTGCGCCCTGGATCACTCCGAACAGTGCCTGGTACGGCCGGTGGCTGCGCAGGTCGGTCAGGCGCTCGTGCTCGTCGACGCACCGCTGCGCCCATTCGTGCGTGCGCTGCAACGACTTCTCTTGGTAGCCACGGGTATTCATCAAGGTGGTCAGCTCGTCGAAGGCGAACATGATGTCCGCGCCCAGCTGGTGCTGGATCCCCATCGACACCTCGGGGGTGAACCGATGCTTGGAACCGTCCAGGTGCGAGCGGAAGGTGACGCCGTCGTCGTCGACCGTGGCCAACCGCTCCTTGCCCGCCGCGATCACCTGATCAGACCGGACGCCCACGGCCTCCATGGCCAGCACCTTCTTGAACCCGACCCCCAGCGACATCACCTGGAACCCGCCGCTGTCGGTGAAGGTGGGCCCCGGCCAGTTCATGAACTTCCCGAGCCCACCGGCCTCGTCGACCACGTCGGACCCCGGCTGCAGGTACAGGTGGTAGGCGTTGGCCAGCAGCGCCTGCGCCCCGATCTCCTTCATCGTCTCCGGCAGCACGGCCTTCACCGACGCCTTGGTGCCCACCGGAATGAAAGCGGGCGTGGCGATCTCACCGTGCGGGGTGGAGATCACGCCGGTACGACCGTGCCGACCCCCGTCCAGTCGGGTGCCTACGTCAAAGGAGAACTCGCTGCGATCAGCCACCCGTCCATGTTGCCAGGCCCGCGATGACGGGCCTGAACTGGGCGTTGTATTACTGAGCCGCCGCGAACTGGGCGTTGTACAGGTCGTAGTAGGCCCCACGCTCGGCGAGTAATCGTTCGTGCGTCCCGTGTTCGACGATGCGGCCCTTGTCCATGACCACGATCAGATCCGCGTCGCGAATCGTCGAAAGCCGGTGCGCGATCACGAAACTGGTGCGGTCGCGACGCAAGGCCGCGGTCGCGTGCTGCACCAGGCACTCGGTGCGGGTATCGACCGAGCTGGTCGCCTCGTCCAGGATCAGGATCGATGGCTTGGCCAGGAACGCGCGCGCGATCGTGATCAGCTGCTTCTCGCCGGCACTGACACCCCCGCCCTCCTCGTCGATGACCGTGTCGTACCCGTTGGGCAGCGAGTGCACGAACCGGTCCACATACGCAGCCCGCGCCGCGGCGAGGATTTCCTCCTCCGAAGCGGTGGGGTTGCCGTAGGCGATGTTCTCGCGAATGGTGCCCTTGAACAGCCAGGTGTCCTGCAGCACCATGCCGATGCGCGAGCGCAGGTGGTCACGCGAGATGGTGGTGATGTCGATGTCGTCGATGGCGATGGTGCCCGCGTCGAGTTCGTAGAAGCGCATCAGCAGGTTCACCAGCGTGGTCTTGCCCGCACCGGTCGGCCCGACGATGGCCACCACGTGGCCCGGATCGGCGACCAGCGAAAGTCGTTCGATGACAGGCGATTCCGGGTCGTAGCCGAACGACACCGCCTCGAACTCCACCCGTCCACGGTCCACCGGACGCTTGTTCTCCACCAGCGGATCGGGGCTCTGTTCCTCGGCGTCGAGGATCTCGAAGATCCGCTCGGCCGAGGCCACGCCGGACTGCAGCAGGTTCGCCATCGCGCCGATCTGCGTCAACGGCTGACTGAACTGGCGCGAGTACTGGATGAACGCCTGCACCTCGCCCAGCGACAGGTTGCCCGTGGCCACCCGCAGTCCGCCGACCAGCGCGATGAACACGAAGTTCACGTTCCCGAGGAACATGATCGCGGGCATGATCAGCCCGGAGATGAACTGTGCTTTGAAGCTGGCGTCGTAGAGGTCCTGGTTGCGCTTGTCGAACTCCGCGCCGACCTCGCGGCCGCGGCCGAACGCGGTGATGATCTCGTGGCCGGTGTAGGCCTCTTCCACCGAGGAGTTCACTTCGCCGGTGTACTTCCACTGGTTGACGAAGTGCGGTTTGGAGCGCTTGGCGATCTGCGCGGTGACCACGATCGCGGCGGGCACGGTGAGCAGCGCGATCAGCGCCAGCAGCGGCGAGATCCAGAACATCATGATCAGGATGCCGATCACGGTGAACAGCGAGACCAGCAGCTGGCTCATGGTCTGCTGCAGGCTCTGCGAGACATTGTCGACGTCGTTGGTGACGCGGCTGAGTACGTCACCGCGCGGTGCGGTGTCGAAGTAGCGCAGCGGCAGGCGGTGCAGCTTCTGCTCCACCTCGTCGCGCAGGCGCTTCACGGTCCGGTTGATGACGATGTTGAGCAGGTACCCCTGCAACCAGCCGAACAGCGACGCGGCCACATACAGCGCGAGCACGATCATCAGCACCCGGCCCACAGCGTCGAAGTCGATCCCGGTGCCCGGAATCACATTCATCGCCGACAGCATGTCCGCGCGGGTGGTCTCGCCCTGGCGGCGCAGCAGCTCGACCGTCTGGTCCTTGGTCAGCCCCGGTTCGAGTTGTTTGCCCACGAAGCCGTCGAACACCAGGTTCGTGGCCTTGCCGAGCAGCCACGGGCCCAGCGTATTCAGCACCACCGACGTGATCACCAGCGCGACGATCACCCCGACCGTGAACTTCTCCGGAGCCAGCCTGCTCAGCAGTCGCTTCAGCGACGGGCGGAACGACTTGGCCTTCGTACCGGGAGCTCCGGGTACGGGTCCACCTGGCCTCATCGGGCTTCCTCCGCGCTCAGTTGGGACTCGACGATCTCGCGGTACTCCGAGCAGCGCTGCATCAAGTGGTCATGGGTGCCGATGCCCACCATCGCGCCGTCTTCGAGGACGACGATCTGGTCGGCATCGCGAATGGTCTGAATGCGCTGGGCCACGATGATCACCGAGGCATCGGCGGTTTCGGGCTTCAGCGCGGCGCGCAGGCGGGCGTCGGTGGCCACGTCCAGCGCGGAGAACGAGTCGTCGAACAGGAAGATCCGCGGCTTGCGCACCAGCGCCCGCGCGATACACAACCGCTGCCGCTGACCACCCGACACCGTGGTGCCGCCCTGGGCGACCGGAGTGTCCAGACCCTGCGGCATCTCCCGCACGAAATCGGCCGCCTGGGCCACCTCGAGCGCGTGCCACAGTTCTTCGTCGGTGGCGTCGGGCTTGCCGTAGCGCAGGTTCGTGGCGATCGTTCCGGAGAACAGGTACGCCTTCTGCGGCACCAATCCGATTCCGCTGCGCAACAATTCGAGGTCCAGGTGTCGCACGTCGGTGCCGCCCACGTAGACCGCACCGTCGGTGACGTCGATCAGGCGCGGGATCAGGTTGATCAGCGTGGTTTTGCCGGAACCGGTCGAACCGACAACGGCAGTGGTCGTGCCGGGCGTGGTCTGGAAGCGGATCCCGCGCAGCACCGGCTTCTCCGCACCCGGATACGCGAATTCCGCGTACTGCATGTCGACCGTGGCCGGGTCACCCTTGAACGGCTGCGGCAGTCGCGGCGGACGCACCGATGACTCGGTCTCGAGCACCGCCCCGATCCGATCCGCGGACACCGCAGCGCGGGGCGCCATCATCGCCAGGAACGAGGCCATCATCACGGCCATCAGGATCTGCATGACGTACGACAGCATCGCGGTGAGCGAGCCGATCTGCATCGTGCCGTTGTCGACATGGTGTCCGCCGAACCAGATCACCCCGACCGCGGTCAGATTGCTGATCAACATCACGGTCGGGAACATCAGCGCCATCAGCTTGCCCACCCGCAGCGACGCGTCGGTCAGCGCGGTGTTGGCCATGCCGAAACGCCAGATCTCCTGCCGTTCGCGCACGAACGCGCGCACCACCCGGATGCCGGTGATCTGCTCGCGCATCACCCGGTTCACTCCGTCGATGCGTTCCTGCATCTGCCGGAACCCCGGCACCATCCTGGCCACGATCGTGCCCATCGACAGCGCCAGCGCCGGCACCGCGATCAACAGCAACCACGACAGTCCCAGATCCTCGCGCAGCGCCATGATCACGCCACCCACGCACATGATCGGCGCCATCACCAGGATGGTCACCGACATCACGATCAGCAGCTGGACCTGCGAAATGTCATTGGTCGAGCGGGTGATCAGCGAGGGCGCGCCGAACATCCCGACCTCCCTGGCCGAGAACGTCTCCACCCGGTGCAGCACGCCACCGCGCATGTCCCGGCCCGCCCCCATCGCGGCCTGCGCGCCGAAGTACACCGAGGCCGACGAGGCCACGATCTGCACGCAACTCACCGCCAACATCCACAGGCCGGTGGTCCAGATGAAGCCGATGTCGCCCTTGGTGACACCGTCGTCGATCAGGTCGGCGTTGAGGCTCGGGAGATAGAGCATCGCGATAACCGAGATCAGCTGGAGGACCAGCACAGCCGCCAATTGGGGCCGGTAGGGGGTGAGGTAGGTCCTCAGCAGGGTGATCAACATGATGGGTCGAAGGCTACCGCGCGCAGGTCACCGACGCCGCGCACTTTTGCCCACCCTGTGGATAACTTCGCGCCTGTGGATAACTCAGGCACCCGCAGGTGTACGGGGTTCGCGACGCACCCATGCGCCGGGGTCAGCGACCAATTCTCCGATGAAACCCGGCAGTGCGTCGGCGGCGATATCGGCAATCGAAACGTTCTCCAGCACCGCGCGAATATTTACTCGCAGCGCGATCCACACCTGCTGCAACGGTTCCGCCGCACCGGGATATCGCACATCCTCCGGCCGCTGCCCGCGCACCGACGCCAGCGGCGATTCCACCGCGCGGATCACATCGGCCACCGAGATCTCCGCCGCGGGCCGACCCAGCCGATACCCGCCGTCAGGCCCACGCCTGCTCAGCACGAGGTCCGCGCGGCGCAGTTCGGCCAGCACGGTCTCGAGCACTTTCGGGGGGATCTGTGCGGCGGCGGCGATGGCCTCGGACTTGACGACTCCATCGGCCGCGGCGAGTTCGAGCAGCGTTCGCACCGCGTAATCGACCCTGGCGGTGATATGCACAGGTCGAACTTACGCGGTCCCGCACGCGGTCAGGACACAGGTAGCCGCGTCGAGCAGGGTCTTCTCGACCACCTCGTCGGTGGCGTCGGGCGTCAGCTCCGAGGACAGCAGTGCCACGCCGAGCACCTCGATGGCCGCGGCCGCGCGCAGCATCGACGCCGTGGTCGGTTCGGGCCCGGCCAGCCATAACCGCAGCTCACGGGTGGGTTCCATCAGATCGGGATAGCGATCGGCGATGGCGTTGACCACCGCGGCGGTATCGCGCACACACAGCGCACCGGCGTCGCGGTGGCGGATCATGCCGCGCAGATAGGTGCGAAGGACCGCGCGGATCCCCTCATCGTCGTACGGGACGGCGTCGATGTCCTCGACGATCTCGCGCATGTGATCGATGATCGGATCGATGATCGCCAGCAGCAGATCCAGCTTCGAGGCGTAGTGGTAGTACAGCGATGCCTTCGTGATTCCCACCACATCCGCGACCTCGCGCAGGCTCGTCTGCTCGAAACCTTTGGCGGAGAACAGCGCGACGGCGGCGTCACGAATCGCCTGTTTGGTGCCGCCACCTGCGGTGACGGTATCGGCGATGTCTCGGGCGGGCATGGCGGCAATCCTCCCATGAATGTGCGTTGTACATAAGCAGCCCCAAAAATTGAGGTTGCTCCTCCACTTCCTTCCTCGGTAGTCTACCTACCGCACGGTAGGCAGAAAACGATGTAGTGGAGGCGGGTCCGGCAGGGGCGGCCCGCAAGTGCTGTCTACGAGCCCTATCCCACCCGTTCTTCGCGCTAGGAGCACCCGCGTGTCCGTATACCTGTACAGATGGGGAAAGTTCGCTTTCCGCCGTAAATGGATCGTCTTGCCGGTCTGGCTGTTGCTGTTCGTGATCCTGAGCGGACTCGGCTTCACGCTGGCCAAGCCGATGTCCAACGACTTCTCCATGCCCGAGCTACCGTCGGCCCGCGCCAACGAGATCCTCGACAAGCACTTCGAAGGCATGTCCAAGCAGTTCTCGATGGACGCCGTCACCGGCACCTACGTGCTGGGCGCGCCGGAGGGACAGAAGCTCACCGACCCGGCCAACCGTGCCGCGATCGACGCGTTCATCGCGAAGCTCAACGAGCTCGACATCGTCGATCACGCCGAGAAGCCGGTCAGCCCGGTCGAACTCACCGACAAGATGGGCTGCCTGAGCAACCCGGACCCGTCGAAGTGCTCGTCCGCGCCGCTGAACGTGTTGAGCCAGACCGCACCCGACACCGTCGGCGTGCTCAGCGTCCCGTTCACCATCGCCACCATCACCGACGTGACCGATGCCCAGCGTGACGCCGCGTTCGACGTCGGCGCGCAGGCCCGCGAGGCAGGCCTGACCGTCGAGCTCAGCGGTTCGATCGCGATGAAGCAGGAACAGCCAAGCGGCAAGTCCGAGATGATCGGCATGGGTGTCGCGCTGATCGTGATGGTCGTGGCCTTCGGCGCGCTGGTCGCCGCGGTCGTCCCGATCGTCACCGCCATCGTGGGCCTCGGTGCCGCGACCTCGGTGATCATGCTCGGCACGTCAGTGATGGAGGTGCCCAGCTTCACCACCTTCCTGGCCTCGATGATCGGTATCGCGCTGTCGATCGACTACGCGCTGTTCATCGTGTCCCGGTACAAACACGAACTGTCCGTGCGTGATTCGGCCGAGGAAGCCGCCGGTACCGCCCTCGGCACCGCCGGTTCGGCCGTGGTGTTCGCCGGTCTCACCGTCATCATCGCGCTGGGTGCTCTCGGCATCGTCGGCGTGGAGTTCCTGACCTTCATGGGTCTGGGTGGCGCCATCGCGGCGGCGTTCGCGGTGCTCACCGCGGTCACGCTGATGCCCGCGCTGATGGGCGCGTTCGGCAAGTACCTGTTCAAGCCGAAGCTGCCGCTGGTCGCGCAGCACGATCCCGACGACGACACGTCCGTCACCAACGGTCAGCGGTTCGCCAAGCTGATCGCCAAGGCACCGTGGGTCGCGCTGATCCTGTCGGTGGTCGTGCTCGGTGCGCTGGCCGCACCCGCCGCCGGTCTGAACCTGGGCCTGCCCGGTGACGACAGCATGCCGAAGACCTCCACCATCCGTAAGGCCTACGACCTGCGCACCGAAGGCTTCGGCGAGGGCAGCAACGGCGTGCTCATGGTCGCCGCGGACCTGAGCGCGACACCCGAGGCTGAGCGCGAAGCCGCAGTGGGCGCACTGCGCGCCAAGCTCGAGTCCTACGAGGGCATGGATTACGTCACCGAGCCGATGTGGAGCGAGGACAAGCAGGGCGCCATGCTCAACGGCGTGCCGAAGTCCGGTCCCAACAACCAGGACACCAAGGATCTGGTCGCCGAGGCACGTGGCGCGGAAGCCGATCTGAACGCGAAGTACGGCATGGCGTACGGCATCACGGGCACCACCGCCATCTACGCCGATGTCGACCATGTGCTGCTCAGCAAGATCGTGCCGTACCTGGCGATCGTGGCCGGTGCCGCGTTCATCCTGCTGATCCTGGTGTTCCGCTCGATCCTGGTCCCGCTCACCGCGGCCCTCGGCTTCCTGCTCTCGATGGCGGCCACCTTCGGTGCGACCGTGCTGATCTTCCAGGAGGGCGCGTTCGGCCTGATCTCCGATCCGCAACCGCTGGTCAGCTTCCTGCCGATCATGTTGATCGGCTTGGTATTCGGTCTGGCGATGGACTACCAGGTGTTCCTAGTGACCCGCATGCGCGAGGAATTCGTGCACGGTAAGTCGCCCAAGGACGCGATGGTCGCGGGCTACCACCACGGTGCCCGCGTGGTCACCTCCGCGGCGATCATCATGATCTCGGTGTTCGGTTCCTTCATCATGGAAACCGACGTCACCGCGAAGTCGTTCGGTTTCGCGCTGGCCGCCGGTGTGGCGATCGACGCGTTCATCGTGCGCATGGTGATCGTGCCCGCGCTGCTGGTGATCATGGGCAAGTGGTCGTGGTGGATGCCGAAGTGGCTGGACCGCATCGTGCCCGATATCGACGTCGAGGGCGCCAAGCTCGAGCAGTTGCGCGCCGAGAAGACCGTGACGATGGAGAAGCAGCCGGTTCCGGTCAGCTGATTTCCTCCAGAGACGACCCCGCAGTCCGCTACCGGATTGCGGGGTCGTCTCGTTTTCGGTGTTCGTGCTGTTCCGGTGCTTGATATCGGGGTTGCTGGGCAGCAGACTCAAGGGTTAGTTCGACCGGAAGATCCGCGCTGCGCACCGATCCTCGAGGAGAACAACCGTGTCCATCTACCTGTACCGGTGGGGCAAGCTCGCGTTCCGCCGCAAATGGATCGTGCTGCCTGTCTGGTTGCTGCTGTTCATGGTGCTGGCGGGGTTGGGCTCCTCGTTGCAAAAGCCGATGACCGACGACTTCAGCATGCCGAACCTGCCCTCCGAACGCGCCACCGACATCCTGGACAAGCACTTCCCCGGCATGTCGGAGGCGTTCGCCTTCGACGCGGTGACCGGCACGTATGTCGTGGGCGCCCCCGCCGGGCAGAAGCTCACCGACCCGGCCAACCGCGAGGCGTTGAAAGGGTTGATCGACCGACTCGGCCAACTCGACATCGTCGACCACGCGAAACCCATCGAGGACCCGATCGCCGCCACCGAGGAAATGGGCTGTCTCACAGCACAACCCGACCCCTCCACCTGCAGCGCCGCACCCCTGAACGTGCTGAACAAGACCGCGCCCGACACCGTCGCGTTCTTCAGCGTCCCGTTCACGATCAAGGAATTCGCCGACATCACCGCCGACGAACGCGAAGCCGCCTACAAGGCAGGCGATTCCGCGCGCGCGGCCGGACTGACCGTCGAGATCAGCGGCACCATCGCCATGGAACAGGAAATGCCCAGCGGCAAGGCCGAATTGATCGGCATGGGCGTGGCGCTGGTGGTGATGATCGTGGCGTTCGGCGCGATCGTTGCCGCGTTCGTGCCGATCATCACCGCGATCGTGGGTCTGGGTGCGGCGACGTCGCTGATCTTCCTGTCCACCTCGTTCGTCTCGGTGCCCAGTTTCACCACGTTCCTGGCCTCGATGATCGGCATCGCACTGTCGATCGACTACGCGCTGTTCATCGTGTCGAGGTACAAACACGAACTGCACGTCCAGGATTCACCCGAGGAAGCGGCCGGAACCGCGCTGGGCACGGCGGGTTCGGCGGTGGTGTTCGCCGGGCTCACGGTGATCATCGCGCTGGTCGGGCTCAGCATCGTCGGGGTCAGGTTCCTGACCTTCATGGGCTTGGGTGGCGCGATCGCGGCCGCGTTCGCCGTGCTCACCGCCATCACCCTGATGCCCGCGCTGCTCGGCGCGTTCGGCAAGTACCTGTTCAAGCCGAAGCTGCCGCTGATCGCCCAGCAGGATCCCGAGGACGACAACGTCGTCACCAACGGCACCCGCGTGGCTCGGGTGATCGCCAAGTTCCCGGCGATCACGATGCTGCTGGCCATCCTGGTGCTCGGCCTGCTCGCCGCGCCCGCGCTGAACCTGAACCTCGGCCTGCCCGGCGAGGACAGCCTGCCCAAGACCACCACCGTCCGCAAGGCCTATGACCTGCGCACACAGGGCTTCGGCGAGGGCAGCAACGGCGTGCTGCAGGTGGCCGTCGACCTCAGCGACACGCCCGCCGATCAACGCCCCGCGGCACTGACCGCCCTACGCGAAAAGCTGCAGTCGTACCCCGACATGGACCTGGTCACCGAACCCCAGATGAGCAAGGACGGGGCGGGCGCGCTGATCAACGGCATACCCAAGACCGGTCCCAACGCCCAGTCGACCAAGGATCTGGTGCAGTCCGCGCGCGACGCGGAATCCTCGCTGAACGAGCAGTACAAGATGACGTACGGCATCACCGGCACCACCGCGATCTACGCCGATATCGACCATGTGCTGCTGAGCAAGATCGTGCCGTACATGGCGATCGTGGCGGGCGCGGCATTCATCCTGCTCATCCTGGTATTCCGGTCGATCCTCGTCCCGCTCACCGCCGCACTCGGCTTCCTGCTGTCGATGGCGGCCACGTTCGGCGCGACCGTGCTGATCTTTCAGGAGGGCAAGCTCGGGCTGATCGAAGACCCACACCCGCTGGTCAGCTTCCTACCGATCATGCTGATCGGCTTGGTCTTCGGTCTGGCGATGGACTACCAGGTGTTCCTGGTGACCCGCATGCGCGAGGAATACGTGCACGGCGCCGACCCCACCCAGGCGGTGATCAAGGGCTACCACCACGGCGCGCGCGTGGTGACCTCGGCGGCGATCATCATGATCTCGGTGTTCGGTTCGTTCCTGCTCGAATCCGACCCCACCGCCAAATCCATGGGCTTCGCGCTGGCAGCGGGCGTGGCCCTGGACGCGTTCGTGGTCCGCATGGTGCTCATCCCGGCTTTGCTTGTGCTGCTGGGCAAATGGGCATGGTGGATGCCGAAGTGGCTGGACCGCATCGTGCCCGATATCGACGTCGAGGGCACCCGGTTGTTGGAGATCCAGGCCGAACGACGAGCGATCGCCCCACCGCAAGGCTGAGTTCCGATGGCCGGGGAGCCCAGGTTCCCCGGCTATTGACTCGGTTGCGGCACTTGGCATTCCGTCACGCGCGGATTCAACCCGACATAGTTCGCAGGCCCCGCCGCAGCGGTGACCGCGATCGTCGCCCAGTCCGAACACTCCCGCGGCAACTGAGCGAAATGATGCCGCTGGCCAGCAGCAAGCAGCCCCACCGCAACCCAGCCCAACACCAAAAGCACCACAAGCTTTCCCCCGAGCCCGATCCCGGACTTCGCGGGTGGCGGCTGTCGCCCGCGCATAAACATCGTTCCTTCCCGGATTCGGTGTAACCCAGTCTATTACGCGAGACCGACACCGCAGGTCGGACGAGGTGAATACCCGACGACAGATCGCTACCGAGTTCTCCGCGCACCCGCGCACGGTGTCTCGCGGCGAGCGGCGGTGGGTGGGCGGATGCCGTGCCTGATCGCGTTCGCGGCGTGGATCCCGATGGCAAAGTCCTTCAGTCGCTTCAACATAGCTCTATGGTCCGACTTCCGCGCCACCGGGAGAAGTGGCGCATATGACGACTACCGCTAAGATTTAGACATGAGTTCCGTATCCGTGCTGGCCTATGACGGGATGACGGCGTTCGAAACCGGCATCGTCGTCGAGGTGTTCGGCCTGACCTGGTCCGATATCGACCAGCCCTGGTACGACCTGAAGATCTGCACGGAAACCCCCGACCCCATCCGCGTGATCGGCGGCGCGACCCTGACCAGCCCCTACGGCCTGGCGGAGTTCGCCGCGGCCGACACGGTCGTGGTCCCCAGCGTCGCCGACCCCCGCGCACAGACCTCACCGGA
Organism: Nocardia sp. NPDC058640; assembly: GCF_042716995.1. Classification (NCBI taxonomy): domain Bacteria; kingdom Bacillati; phylum Actinomycetota; class Actinomycetes; order Mycobacteriales; family Nocardiaceae; genus Nocardia; species Nocardia sp. NPDC058640. The sequence continues at coordinate 27,208 of NZ_JBHXRG010000035.1, read as the reverse complement.
ATTGATCGATGCGTTGAACCTGGCGCACAGCAACGGATCCCGGATCGTGTCGATCTGTTCGGGCGCCTTCGCCCTGGCCGCCGCAGGCCTGCTCGACGGCCGCCGAGCCACCACCCACTGGCGCTACGCCGACCTGCTGCGTCAGCGCTACCCCCTGGTCGAGGTCGACCCAGAACCCCTCTACACCGACGAAGGCGACATCCTCACCAGCGCAGGCTGCGCCGCGGGCCTCGACCTGGCCCTGCACCTGGTCCGCACCGACCTGGGCGCGGCCGTGGCCAACGCCGTCGCCCGCCGCCTGGTCATCCAACCCCACCGCACCGGCGGCCAAGCCCAATACATCGAGTCGCCGCTGCCCCCCGAACCCCTCGACGCCCCCATCGCCCGCAGCCTCTCCTGGGCCCTGGAACATCTCGCCGATCCCCTAGGCATACCGGACCTGGCTCGCGTGGCAGGCCTGTCCCCCCGCACTTACCTGCGCCACTTCACCCGCGAAACCGGCTCCACCCCCAGTAAATGGCTCACCGCCCAACGCATCCAGGCCGCCCTGGCAATGCTGGAAACCACCGACGCCCCCATCGAGGAAATAGCCACCGCCGCCGGCTTCGCCACCCCGGTCACCTTCCGCCACCATTTCGCGAAGGCGGTCCGCACCTCCCCGTCGGCCTACCGCCGCACCTTTCAGACAAGAAAAAGCCCCTCACCTGCGTGAACAGGTGAGGGGCTCTTGGCGGTGGCGGAGGGATTTGAACCCTCGGAGGGGGGTTACCCCTCACACGCTTTCGAGGCGTGCTCCTTAGGCCGCTCGGACACGCCACCGCCGACTACGGTACCGGAATGGGTCGGGGATTGTTAAATCGGCTGGTCAGCGCTGGTTTTTGAAGAAGGTGTCGAGCAGGGTGACGCAGTCTTGTTCGAGGATGCCGCCGCGGACCTGGGGGCGGTGGTTGAGGCGGCGGTCGCGCACCACGTCCCACAGGGAGCCGACGGCGCCGGTTTTGGGTTCCCAGGCGCCGAACACGACCTTGCCGACGCGGGCCAGGACCAACGCGCCCGCGCACATGGTGCACGGTTCGAGGGTGACGGCCAGGGTCGCGTCTTCCAGGCGCCAGCCGTCGCCGTGGACCGCGGCCGCTTTGCGCAGGGCCAGGACCTCGGCGTGGGCGGTGGGGTCGCCCAGTGCCTCTCTGGCGTTGGTGGCGCGGGCCAGTTCGCGGCCGTGGGCGTCGAAGACGACGGCGCCGACCGGCACATCGCGCGGGTCGGCGTCGGCTGCGGCCGCTAGAGCGGCGCGCATCATGTCTTCGTCGGTCACCTGGGCAATTTGTCCAGGGCCGCGGCGAATTCGTCGGCGAAACCGAGGCGCTGGGCGATCATGCCGAGCTGCTCGTCGGGGTAGAGATCGGTCTCGGCGATGATCACGCTCAGGACCGGTTCGGGCAGGCCTAGATCGGCCAGCACGCCGAGGTCGCCCTCTTCCCACGGTTCGACATCGTCGAGGTCGTCGGGGTCGATATCGGGGATCTCGACATTGAGCGCGTCGAGAACATCGGCGGCCAGGTCGTAGTCGATCGCGGCGGTGGCGTCGGAAACCAGCAGACGGGTGCCGCTGGGCGCGGGACGCAACACCACGAAGAACTCATCGTCGACGTCGATCATCCCGAATACCGCGCCTGAGCTGCGCAAACTCTTCAGTTCGGTCTCGGCGGCGGAGAGGTCGTGCAAGGCATCGTTGCTCAGCGGGCTGACCCGCCACGTGCCTTCTTCGCGGACCACGGCCACTGCGAACCCTTCGACGTCGAAGTCGTCATCCGACGTCGCCCTGTTCGTGCCCGAGCGCTGTGCTGCCATGAACCAAACGGTAGTCTGTCCGACCCCTAATGATGAACTCGTGTGCCAATCTGTTCGCATGAAAATCGACCAGCGTGGGGCTGTCTGCGTCCTGGGAACCGGCCTGATCGGTGGTTCGCTGCTGCGCGCGGCCGTGGGGGCAGGATATGCGGCGTTCGGGTACAACCGGTCGGAATCGGGGGTGGTCGCGGCGCGGGCGGACGGATTCGACGTGTCGGGGGACCTGGTCGAGGTGCTGCGCCGGGCCGCGGAGGTGGACGCGTTGGTGGTGATCGCGGTGCCGATGCCTGCGGTGGATTTCGTGCTGGGCGAGATCGCCGCGCATGCGTCCGGGTGTGCGCTGACCGATGTGGTGAGTGTGAAGGGGCCGGTGTTGGACGCGGTGCGTGAGCATGGGCTCGAGGGGTTGTATGTGGGTGGGCATCCGATGGCAGGGACGTCCGAATCTGGTTGGGCTGCAACGGATTCCATGCTGTTTCGCGGTGCTGTATGGGCTGTCGGGGTAGACGAGGGCACGCGGGTGGAACCGTGGTCGCGGGTGGTGCGGCTGGCTTTGGATTGTGGGTCCGTGGTGGTTCCGGTGGTTGCGTCCGAGCATGATCAGGCGGTCGCTCGGATCTCGCATCTGCCGCATGTGTTGGCGGAAACGTTGGCCGCGTCGGGGGCCGCCGGTGGGAAGTTGGCGCTCGGTCTGGCGGCTGGATCTTTCCGGGATGGGACCCGTGTGGCCGGTACTGCGCCCGACCTCGTGCGGGCTATTTGCGAACCGAATGCGACCGCGTTGGGGCGGGTGCTCGACGAGGCGATCGAGACACTGGTCACTGCGCGGGAATGCCTGCGTGCGCAGGGGTCGCTGCGCGGCCTTGTCGAGACGGGTTATCGCGGGCGCACCGCTTACGACGAGCGTGCGAGCTGGGATATCACGGGTGTTATCCCAGGGTCGGACGATTGGCTGGGCGAACTGCAACGCGCGGGTCGCGACGGTGGAGTGCTGCGCGCGATCTGAACCCGCCTGCGGTCGGCCGCGACGCGAGATGAGCGCGACGCCAACATTCGGCCGATTGTGCAGCGTGGCCGTATCACCTTGTGCGCGATCAGCTTCGAGATCAGACGCGCTCGGCCAACCCCGGGTAGTCCAGGACGAAACCTTCCGGATCGACTTTCAGCGTCGCGCTCGACACCGGCGACAGGACGTTGATCCCGTCGGCCGCGCTCGAATAGGTCAGCTCGGCTTCCTGCACCAGCAGGTCGGGCAGCCGCACGTAAACGACCGGGACCTGCACGTCGCCGACGGCGTTCTGCAGGCTGAACCGGCGAATCGGCAGCGTGTTGAAGAACGGGCTCAGCACCACGTCGACATCGAGCGCGCCGCCGAAAGTGGAGCGCACGTGGGTGCCGCCCGCATCCACGAGCCAGTAGTTCTCGTCGTCGCGCGAAATCGAGGCGTGACGTTCACCGGCCGCGGTGGTGGTGCGCAGCGACAGCCTCCGCGTGGCGCCCGCTTCATCGGTGACCAGGTCGTACGACGCGCTGAACGCCGGGTGTTCGTCGCCGGCGCTGCCGATCAATCGCCCGGCTGCCCTGATCCGATTGCCGTTCAGCGTCACGCGCACCGATTCCATGCGGGTGTTGTCGTGGGCACGCCAGGTGAGCACCGAAGGCCACCGCGACGGCGGTTTGATCTCGGTGGGGCCGTCGGCCGGGCCCGGGGCTGGGGTCGTCACCTCTCTACGGTAAGCGACACCGGCCCCGGCGCTACACAACACGGGCGCTTCACACCAGCGAATCCCGCCACGCCGCGTGCAATCCGGCGAAGCGTCCCTGGCCGGCGATCAACTCGGCGGGCGAACCGTCTTCGACGATCCGGCCGCCGTGCAGCACCAGCACCCGGTCGGCAATGGCCACCGTCGACAGTCGGTGCGCGATGATCACGGCCGTGCGGTCGCGTAACAGGGTCTCGAGCGCGTGCTGAACCAGCCGCTCACCGGGGATATCCAGGCTGGAAGTGGCCTCGTCGAGCACGATCACCGCCGGATCGGCCAGGAACACCCGCGCGAACGCCACCAACTGCCGCTGCCCCGCCGAGAGTCTGCCGCCGCGGGTTCGCACGTCGGTGTCGTACCCGTCGGGCAGCCCGCGCACGAACGCGTCCAACCCGACCGCCCGCGCGGCCGCGGTGACTTCGGCGTCGGTCGCGTCGGGCCTGCCAAGGCGGATGTTGTCGGCGATGGTGCCCGAGAACAGGTAGGCCTCCTGCGTGACCATCACCACGTGCCTGCGTAACTCGGTGTCGGCCAGTTCGCGCAGGTCGACGCCGTCGAGCGTGATGACGCCGCCGCTGGGGTCGTAGAACCGGGTGAGCAGTTTCGCCAACGTCGACTTGCCCGCACCGGTGGCCCCGACCAGCGCCACCACCTGCCCGGCCGGAATCGCCAGGTCGAATTCGGGCAGCACCTCGGTGTCGTTGTAGCCGAACCAGACCTTGTTCATGCGCACCGCGCCGGTCGCACGTTCGAGCTCGACCGGGTGCTCGGGTTCGGCGACGGCCGGTTCTTCCTCGAGCACACCGGAGATCTTCTCCAGCGCCGCCGCGGCGGATTGGTAGGAGTTGAACACCTGCGCGAGTTCGTCGAGCGGTCCGTAGAACTGGTCGAGGTACAGCAGGTACGCGGCCAGCACACCGATCGCGAGGTTGCCCTCCATCACCTGCCAGGCGCCGACCAGCAGCACGACCACGGTGGTGGCCTTGCCGACGAAGTTCGTCAGCCCGACGTAGTCGCCCATCCCACGGATCGCGGTGATGACCGCCCGCCGGTACTCGGCGTCCTCGGCATCGAGCACGTCGGAGTTGCGCTGTTCGCGACGAAACGCCTGCACCGCGCGCATACCGCTCATCGATTCGACGAACTGCACGACCACCCGCGCGATCGCGCCGCGCGATCGTCGGTAGCCGGCCCGTTGACGCCGCTGCGCCCACCGGGTGACCAACACCAGCGGCACGAACCCCAGCAGCACGATCGCGGCGAGCAGCGGGTCGAGCCAGATCAGCAGCGCCGCGATGGTCACCACCGAGATCACCGCGCTCAACGCCTGATTCAGCGCACCCTCGAGCAGCTTGTGCAGGGAGTCGATATCGCTGGTGAGTCGGGTGACGACCTTGCCCGAGGTGTAGTTCTCGTGGAACGACACACTCAACCGCTGGGTGTGCTGGAACGCCCGCACCCGCAGGTCGAACAGCACCCGCTGACTCAGCGATCCCGAAGCCCGCAGGAACACGAACGTTGTGACCCCCGACAGCAGTGTCACCGCGACGAAACCGCCGACCGTGGTGATCATCGGGGTCCAATTGCCTTGGCGGCCTTGGCTGATCCCACGATCGAGCCCGTAGGCGATGAACAGCGGAAGCGATACTTTCGCGGCGTTGTCGAGCAGGATCAGCAGGAATGTGAAGATCGCCTGCTTGCGGTAGGGCCGCACCAGATCCAGCAGCAGTCGGCGAGAACGCGCGGCCAGCACCAGGTTTCCGGTGCCGGTGACGGTGTCGTCTTCCTTCGCGATGCCACGCCAGTCGGCTTCCATGTCCGCATCCGGTTGCGGCACAGCGGGTTCCGATGTCACGGTGCTCACGCTTGCCCTCCCATCAGTTCGCGGTAATGACTGCTGGTGCGCAACAACTTCTCGTGTGGTCCTTCGGCGACGATCCGTCCGTCGACCAGCAGCGCGACCCGATCGGCCAGTGCCGCGGTGGACGGGCGATGCGCGACCAACAGCGTGGTGGCGCCGGACAGCACCGAACGCAGCCGTTCCTGCACTCGCTCTTCGGTTTCCACGTCCAATGCCGAGAGCGGATCGTCGAGGACCATGATGCGGCCGGTGGCTTCGGTGTCGCCGGTGAGCACAGCCCGCGCCAGCGCCAGCCGCTGGCGTTGCCCGCCGGACAGACTCATCCCCTGCTCGCCGATCCGAGTGTCCAGACCCCACGGCAACGCGTCGACGAATTCGCTCGCCTGGGCGATATCGAGTGCTTGCCGCACGTCGTCATCGGTGGCGTGCGGGTCGCCCAATGCCACGTTCTCGCGCACGCTGGCCGAAAACAGCACCGGCTCTTCGAAAGCCACCGTCACCACCCGGCGCAGCTCGGCTAATCGCAGGGTGGCGATGTCGATCCCGTCGATGGTGATGCTGCCGTCGGTCACATCGTGCAGCCGAGGGATCAGCTCGAGCAGCGCGGTCTTGCCGCTTCCCGTCGCACCGACGAGCGCAACTGTCTCGCCCGGCCTGATCCGCAGCGAAACCCCTTCCAGTACAGCCTTTTCCTGCCCATCGCCGGTAACCGGGTAGGCGAAGCGGACACCGTCGATAACTAGTTCTCCGCGCAGCGCGGCGGGCAGAACGGCCGGCTTCGGCGGGTCGGTGATGTCCAGTGGCGTGTCGATGATTTCCCAGAACCGATCCGCGGCGGTGCGCGCCTCGAACAGTTCCGCGAGCAGGAAACCCAGCCAGATGATCGGCCACTGCAGAAACGTAGCCAGCGCGATACTGGCGACCAGGGTGCCCATAGTCATCGACCCCTGCACCACCGCGTAACCGCCCACACCCAGCGACAACGCGATCGAGATGGTCGGCAAGGTCACCAACGCCGCCCACAGCGTGGCGTCCAAGCGGACTTTCACCATCTCGGTGCGTTGCAGTTCGCGCGACAGTGCGGTGAATCGCGCACCGAAGAACCGTCCACGACCCAGTGCCTTGAGTACACGCACGCCCTGGGCCGATTCCTGCGCGATGGTGGCGAGGTCGCCGGACTGGTCTTGGGAACGCCGCGACGCGGTCTCGAACCGGCGCACGAACCGCGCGCAGAACAGCGTGAGCGGCAGTGAGGTGACCGTGAAGATCAGTCCCACTTGCCAATTCATCGCGAACAATACGATGAGACCGGTCGGCATGATCACGCTGTTCACGATCAGGAACGGGCCGACGAACGCGACGAACTGACCCATCACCACCAGATCGTCGATGGCGCGCGACAGCAGCTGACCCGACTGCCAGCCGTCATGCCGTCCGATCGACAGGGCTTGCAGTTTCGCGAACAGCTTTGCGCGCATGGTGGTTTCGAAGGTCACCGCGGGCTTGGACACCAGCCAACGCCTGCCCCACATCCCGAACGATTCCAGCGATCCGAGCAGGAAAACCAACCCCACCGGCACCAACAGACCCGCGAAATCGCGGCGCGCGATCGGCCCGTCGATCACCCGCGCGATCACCAACGGAATCGCGATCGCCGTGCTCGCGGTGACGATCGCCAACAGGTTCGCCGCGATCAACGGCACCCGAAACGGCCGCAGGAACGGCAGAAATCGCCACAGCGGCCGCATTCCCCCACCCGACCGCGGCACACGCCGCTGAGTTCTGTCGGCCTCCGATTCGGCGGCCGCCAACTCCGATGTGACAGACAAAACTCCCCCTTGATGCCCGGCTGGCTGGTTGATTTCCGGAACGGACCCAAGATGATGTTCGCACCAGGGTCCGACAAGTTCGGTCCTTCTACAGTCCCAGAGCACGCCCACCCCCGGCCACCGAATTTTCCAGCTCGTTCGCGGCCGTTCGGGGCGATCGGCCGCCCCGATACAATGCGACGCAGGCGCGAGTGGCGCTCCAACCAACACAGGAGTCTCGTTGTCGAGGATGGTCGGGTTGTTCGCCGGGATCGGCGGGCTCGAACTCGGCCTGAGCAGGCACGGTTGGTCCTCGGAGTTGCTGTGCGAGATCGACCCCGGCGCGCAGGGGGTACTCGCGGCGCGCTTCCCCGACACCGACCTGCACGGCGACATCACCCGCCTACGCTCGCTGCCCGCCGGGACCGAGCTCGTCGCGGCGGGCTTTCCCTGCCAGGACCTTTCGCAAGCAGGCCGCACCGCTGGCATCACCGGACGGCGATCCGGGCTGGTGGACGAGGTCTTTCGGCTGGTGCGCAGGCAGCGGGGGCCGCGGTGGTTGTTGATCGAGAACGTGCCGTTCATGCTGCAGCTGGGTCGCGGTGCGGCCATGCGCCACATCACCGAAGCGCTCGAGGACCTCGGGTACATGTGGGCGTACCGGGTCGTGGACGGGCGCGCGTTCGGCTTGCCGCAGCGACGTCAGCGCGTGCTGATGTTGGCCTCGCGCACCGAAGATCCGCGCCAGGTCCTGTTCGGCGACGACGCGGGGCCGCGCGATTACGGCGACCCGGATTGCGACCCGTGCGGCTTCTACTGGACCGAAGGTGTGCGCGGCCTGGGCTGGGCGGTGAACGCGGTGCCAACCCTCAAGGGTGGTTCCGGTCTCGGCATCGCCAGCCCGCCCGCTGTCCGACTGCCCGCGGGCGAGATCGTGACACCCGGTATCACCGACGGCGAACGATTACAGGGCTTCGACATCGACTGGACCGCCCCCGCCCTGGACGTACCGGGCGTGCGCCACGGCCATCGCTGGAAACTGGTCGGCAACGCGGTGAGCGTCCGCATGGCGAACTGGGTCGGCGAACGCCTGGCCGCCCCCTCCGATCCTCTGACACTCGGCGAGCCCATGGACCCCGGCCAACCCTGGCCCAGCGCCGCATGGGGCCACGCGGGCGTCATCCACCGCGTGCCGCTGTCGACCTGGCCGGTCCACGAACCCTACGAAGACCTCGAGAACTTCCTCACCGACCCGCGCCTACTCTCCCCCCGAGCCACCGCCGGCTTCCTCCGCCGCACCTCGATGGGAAACCTTCGCTTTCCACCGGGTTTCCTCGACGACGTCCGAGATCACCTCGACCGCATGGGCGGCTGGGCGGCATGAGCGCCCGGCGGGCCGACGACCGGGAATCACCCGGCCGAACTCCCGCGCAGGGCTCGACCTCTGCTCCGACCCCGGCCGACTCTGCTCCGCCTCCGGCCCACTCTGCTCCGACCCCGGCCGACTCTGGTTCGCCCCCGGCCCACTCTGCTCCGCCTCCGCCCGACTCTGGTTCGCCTCCGCCCGACTCTGGTTCGCCCCTGGCCGGCGAGAGCTCCTCACTTGCGACGTCATCGGGTGCGCGAAAGCCGACGACCGACGCGGCGACGAGCGCGCGCATGTCCCAGCAGCGACGGGCAAATACCGCGCCCGAACTGGCCTTACGCCGGGAATTACACCGTGCGGGCCTGCGTTATTTCGTCGATCGCGCGCCCATCAAGGGCCAGCGTCGACGGGCTGACGTGGTGTTTCCTCGCCTGCGGATCGCGGTGTATGTCGACGGCTGTTTCTGGCATCGATGTCCCGAACACGCGACCGATCCCAAGAACAACGCGCAATGGTGGGCCGACAAATTGGCCGGGAACGTGGCCCGCGACCGGGCTACTGACACCGCGTTGACCGAGGCCGGTTGGCTGGTCGTTCGGGTATGGGAGCACGAAGATCCGCACGCGGCGGCCGAGCGGATCGGGTCACTCGTGCGGGCGCGATTACCTGGTTGACCTTGTGATACTCAGCGACTGTGCGGTGCGCGTTCGGCGCGGACCCGCACTCGTACCCGCGACGCTTCCGCCGCGACGAAGCCGGACACCGTCAACGCCAGGATCGTTGCGAAGCTTGCCAGCGCGATCACGTAGCTCATCGAGGACCTCTCCGTTGGTTACCACCCACCCTGCCCGGTGAACCTGACAGCAACCTGATGAAACCACGTCCGCGCTGTCGACGCGCCTGATCCGGTGGGTCGGGATCGGGCGCGCACAATGGTCGATGTGACCGAATCCGCCCGGCACACCCGCCGCTACTCGATGCTGATCGCGCTCGCGATCGCACTCGCGGGCCTGTGCTATTCGTCCTGGCTGCTGGAATTCGTGCTCCCCATCGACTCCGACCCGGTCAACCAATTCCTCAGCGAACTCGATGCCGAAGGCAAGCCCTACCGCGAGGTGTTCGCCACCGCCGACAAAGTGGTCGGCTTCCTCCTGATCCCCGCCGCCCTCGGCGCACTGTTCGTCTTCCCACGCCGCCGCCTGACCACGATCGGCTGGATCGCCCTGATCTGCTTCGGCGCGTCCACGATCGCCGACACCCTGCTCCCCCTCAAAGACTGCGCCCCCGGCGACCCCACCTGCGGCGGCGACAGCGGCCTGTTCCCCCAACTCCACCAACCCCACGCCCTGACCAGCACCCTGGCCGTCACCTCGATAGCGGTAGCCACCTTCGCCTTCAGCGCCGCCGCCTACCGCTACCACCGCTGGCGAATCCTGCGCGAATTCGGCGTAGCCGTACTCATCCTCGGCACCGCCGCCACCCTCTGGATGATGATCGCCGACAACCTCCCCGGCTCCTACGCCCTAGGCATAGCCCAACGCATCCAAGTAGGCACCATGTCGATCTGGCTACTGGCCCTCGCCGCCGCGGTCCTCATCGAAGCACGCGAGCAGACCGATCGACCTGCTCGTTCAGGCTGAGCTCAGCCACCCACGCGATGTCGGACAAAGGAATTGCCCTCCCCCACTGGGTGAACCATTCTGGCAACCATGACCGCAACTCGGGTGAACATTTCCTCAGCCTCCGATTTCGAAGATGTCGTTGGTTATTCGCGGGCGGTACGAGTCGGCAACCAGGTCGTTGTCAGTGGGACTACGGCGTCGATCACCGGTGGTGGTGCGGTCGGCGGCGACGATATCGGCGCCCAGACCCGGGAGATCTTGGCTCGAATCGCCACCGCACTCGAGCAAGCAGGTGCGAGCCTGCGCGATGTGGTGCGCACGCGCATGTTCGTCACCGATATCGCCCGCTGGCCAGAGGTCGCGGCCGCCCATGCCGAGGTGTTCGGCACGATCCGCCCCGCGGCCTCCATGTACGAGGTCACCGCGTTGATCGCCCCAGAACTGCTGGTCGAGATCGAGGCCGACGCGATCATCGCTGACTGAATCGTCGCACGAGCCAGCTTCGACACCGCCGCTCCAACGGCCGAAAATGCCTAGTTATCCACAGGCTAGAAGTTATCCACAGGGCAATTTCTATGGCGGCGTTATCGGCGGTCGGGTGGGGGTCGGGGCGCTACTGTCGGATTTGTGACCAGCGAAACAGCAACTCCCACCGGCCTGCTCGATCAGGTTGCCGCGTCTACCGCGCGCTTCGATGCCGCGGTCGGCACGCTCACCGACGCGGCCCTGGCCGAACCATCGCTGTTACCGGGGTGGACTCGGGGGCATGTGCTGGCTCATGTGTCGCGCAATGCCGACAGTCTGCTGAATTTGCTGCTGTGGGCTCGCACCGGGATCGAGATGCCGCAGTACCCGAGTGTCGCGGTGCGCGATGCCGACATCGAGGCCGGCGCACCCCGGCCACTGACCGTGCAGCACGCGGACTTCACCGCCACCGCACACCGCTGGCAGGCCGTGGCCGTCACCATGCCGCCCGCCGACTGGCAGGCCGAGGTCCGCAACCGGCAGGGCGGCATCCTCACCGCCGACCAGGTCCCCTGGATGCGCCTGCGCGAGACCGAAATCCACCACGTGGACCTCGACATCGGCTACACCCCCGCCGACTGGCCAGCCCCGTTCGTGGCCCGGTTACTTCCCGAAGCCATCACCGACCTGTCGACAAAGCTGCTGCCCGAAGCCACCCCCACCTTCGACATCCAGTCCACCGACACAGATTTCATCGCCACCGTAGGCCCAGGCCGCCCCCACCACACCGTCTTAGGCCCCGCCAACGCCATCCTGGGCTGGCTACTCGGCCGCACCACAGGCAGCGACCTCACCGGCCCCTTACCGCCGCTGCCTGCTTGGAAGTAGGCCGAAGGAACCTCCGCCCCTCACAGTTCGGAGGTTCCTTGCGGTCAGCGAATACCGATCTTCGGGTCCGTGAAGCGGTTGGTGAAGATCTCACCGGCGGTCAAGGCCGGCGGAATGGCCGCACCGCCCGCAACCAGGATCGGCCGCAGGTCGTCGAGGTTGCGCTGAGTTCGAGCCTGCTCGTACGTACCGAAGGAGCCATCGGACTCATTGGCCAACAGACCGAGTTCGAGCAGCTGCTTGGCGGCGAACTCCGCCTCACCCGCGGGGTAGGGATTGAATGCCGGTGTGCGAGAGACGATATCGACCACCTTGGCATTGGTGTCCGCCGGTGCGGACGCGAAGTCGGCGCCGGACTGCTGCACGATCGGCACCAACTTGGCCAGGCATGAGGCCAGTCCGTCGAGCTTGTCGGCACGCACGGTGAGGTTCGAGGCGTAGGTGTCGAAGCCGGAGTTCTTGATCAGGTCGTAGGCGACGGGCTTCTTCCAGGCGCGGGCCTCGTGTTCGTAGACGTAGGGTTCCGCACTGGCGAATCCCTGCTGGGCGATGGTGGGGTCTGCGACGAAACGCGCTGGGGCCCCGTCGTATCCGGTGTCGATCTGTGACTTCTTCAGCAGCCCCTTGGCCACCAGCCACTGCGGGAAGATCTGCTCCTTCGACACCACGACGGGCGCATCGGAACGGCCGATATCGGCGATCGACTTCCAGTCCGGGTGACTGGCCGGATCCCACATCAGAATGGAGGGACTGTATTTCAGCAGCGGCGTGACCGCGACGACCTGCTTGGCGGCACTGGCCGCGATCACCTGCTCGCCGTGCACCACCCCGAGCGTGATCTTGTCGTCGACATACAGGCGCGACGGCACCGACTGGAACCCGATCGCGGGCCCGCCCGCGCGCAGTTGCAACCGCACACCGGTGTCCTTACCGCCCGCGACCAGTGGCCCTTCCACCGACTTGGTCTCGGAGTCCACCTGGTAGCCGGGTCCCAGCAGCTGGAACAGCCCACCCTGATCGGACTGCGGCTGCCACTGCAGCTGGATGGTGACCGTGTCCGGGCAGACCCCACGCAGTGTCTGGGCGGGCGCGGCGGGTTCCAGCGCGACGGCCGTGCCGCCCTGCTGCGCGCTGTCGGTACCGCAACCGGCCACGGCGAACACTGCCGCCAGTAGCACTGCTACCGAGGTGGCGGCGCGTCTGCGGTGTCGGTGGTTCTGCATGTCGTTCTCCTCGCCGTCGCGGCGTTGTGCGCGACGTCTACATGCAACGTCCGGGCAGTTTCGGGGTCGTTACATGCTCACTACATGTCTGTTCTTCCTCCGGTTCGGTAATGCGGGGGCAATACATGCAATGGACCGTGAATGGATGACGCCCACGTTCACCGTCCCCACCATCGACATCACGCCCTTCCTGACCGACTCCGACGACGCCGGTCGCACCGCCGTCGCCGCCGATATCGACACCGCCTGCCGCGAGGTCGGTTTCATGCAGATCGTCGGCCACGGCATTCCCGACGAGGTGCTCGCCGCGTTCGCCGCCGCGCTCGACGAGTTCTTCGCGCTGCCGCTCGAGGTCAAGAAGCGCTACCGCCGCTCGACCTCGGAGAATCGCGGCTACTCCCCGCCGCGTTCGGAGTCGTTGAGCGGCAGCCTCGGCCTGCCCTCCGCCAACCAGATGAACGATTTCTACGAGGCGTTCATCGTCGGCACCCAGAGCGCCGATTTCCCCGGTCTGGAGCTGCCCGCCTCGTCGTATGCCGCGAACAATTGGCCCGAGGCCGCACCCGGTTTCCGCCCCGCGATCGACACCTACTTCGCCCATGCGCAACAGCTGTCCCGAATCCTGTTGCGCGCCTTCTCATCAGCCCTGAACCTGCCGATCGACTACTTCGACACGCTCACCGACTACTCCATCGACGCGCTGAAGATGAACAACTACGCCCTGCCCGAGGGCGAACTGCGCCTGGACGGCGACATGACCGGCATGGGCGCGCACACCGACTTCGGCATCCTCACCATCCTGTGGGCCGACCGCGTCCCCGGCCTACAGGTGCTCGACAAACACGGCCACTGGCACGACGTACAGCCCGCCGAGGGTGCCCTGCTCATCAACCTCGGCGACGCGATGGCCCGCTGGACCAACGACCGCTGGATGTCGACCCTGCACCGCGTCGACCCGCCGATCGTGAACGGCCACATCCGCCGTCGCCGCTCGGCCGCCTTCTTCTTCGACGGCAACCACGACGCGGTCATCGAACCCCTGCCCGGCACGGTCGCCCCCGGCGAACAGGGCTACCCCCCGATCACCGTCGCCGACAACATCAACGCCAAGGTCGCCGGCCTCAAAGGCCTGAGCATCCCGCCCACCGCCCGCGAAACCGCCAGAGTCCTGGCAGCGATCAGCCCGGAGTGACCCGAGCCCGCCCACGAAAAAATCGACCCCGTATCGGCTGATACGGGGTCGATTTCGGTGCGCCCGAAGGGATTCGAACCCCTAACCTCTTGATCCGTAGTCAAGTGCTCTATCCGTTGAGCTACGGGCGCATGGTGGTGCATCTTCAGTTGTTACCCAGCAAGCTGGGTATGGCGGAGGCGAGAGGATTTGAACCTCCGGTCCCCGTGAAGGGACAACTCATTAGCAGTGAGTCCCATTCGGCCGCTCTGGCACGCCTCCTGGAGCCTTCTCTTTCGAGGGCACCGGTCCTTGTCGAACCGCCGGGAATGAAGATTACACGAGCAGCGGTAGTAGTCCAAAACGCCTGGTCAATCAGCGTAAATTGCTGTCGAACCAGTCGTAGATGCGAGTCTGGGAATCGAGGCGGATGGCGGTGGCCTCGTCGTCGTCGGGATCGGGGCGGTCGGCGCGGTGGGTGAGGCCGGGGTAGGTGATGGTGAGACTGGCCACATCGGCGTTGGCGGTGGCCTCGCGCAGGCGCTCGACCGCTTCGGGTGGGGTGGCAGGGTCGTCGGCGCCGAACAGGCCGAGCCAGGGGGCTTGCAGGTCGGCGGCGACGTCGATGAGGGCGGCGTTCTGGTCGGGCAGGGGGTCGGTGATGCCGGGGGCGGCCACGCTCACCGCGGCGCCGATGGGGCGGGTGGCGGCGACGAGGAAGGCGGCGGTGCCCGCGGAGTCGAAGCCGAGCACGCCGATGGTGTCGGGGAACAGGCCGCGGCCGGTGAGCCAGTCGAAGCCTGCGTCGAAGTCGTCGAACAGTTCATCGCCGAAGACTTCGCGCGCTTGGGGGTCGGCGATGCGGTCGAACAGGTGCGGCGCCACGACCATCCAGCCTTCGTCGGACAACGCTTGCATCAGGTTCAGCATTCGGGGGGAGAACTCACGGGATTCGTGCAGCACGACGATCCCGCCGCGGGCCGCACGGGCAGGTTCCACCACGGTGATCGGCACGGTGGCGCGACGCGCGGCGCCGGCATCGGACCGCAAAGGGGCGACATCGTTGTAGGTGCCCGGCATAAACCCAGCGTAGGCGGCGAAACTGGTCTTGGGTAGGGATAGGCGCCCGTACCGCATGTCGCGGCGGCCGATGGTCGTAGGGTGGAGGCGTGACCGCGCATATCCGCCCCGATCTCGCCACCATTCCGGCCTACGTTCCCGGCCGCAACCACCCCGATGCGGTGAAGCTCGCGTCCAACGAGACCACGTTCGGTCCGTTGCCCAGCGCGACGAAGGCGATCGCGGAGTCCGCGGAGCTTGCCAACCGCTACCCGGACAACCAGGTCACCGAACTGCGGACCGCGCTCGCGGAGTTCCTCGACGTGGCCGTGGCCAACGTGGCGGTCGGCTGCGGCAGTGTCGCGCTGTGTCAGGAACTGGTGCAGATCACCTGCGACGCCCCCACCGACGAGGTGATGTTCGCGTGGCGCTCGTTCGAGGCGTACCCGATCGTCACGCAGGTCGGCAACGCGACCGCGGTGACGGTGCCGCTGACCGACGGCTACCTGCACGATCTGGACGCGATGGCCGACGCGGTCACGCCGCGCACCAAGCTGATCTTCGTCTGCAATCCGAACAACCCCACCGGCACCGCCCACGGGCGCGCCGAACTGGAGCGGTTCCTGGATCGGGTGCCCGCGCACGTGCTGGTCGTGCTCGACGAGGCCTACTTCGAATACCTGCGCCTGGATCCCCAGACGCGCCCCGATGGTGTCGAGATCGCCCGCGGCAGGCCGAATGTCGTTGTGCTGCGCACCTTCTCGAAGGCGTACGGCCTGGCCGGGCTGCGCGTGGGCTACGCGGTGGGCGATCCCGAGGTGATCTCGGCGTTGTTGAAGGTGCACATCCCGTTCAGCGTGAACCGGGTCGCGCAGGCCGCGGCGATCGCCTCGCTGCAGGCGCGCGGTGAGCTGCTCGATCGCACCGATGTGCTGGTGGCACAACGACATCGGGTGCGCGACGCGCTGCTGGCCGCGGGCTACGAGGTGCCTGCCAGCGAAGCCAATTTCGTGTGGTTGCCGCTGGGTGCGCGCAGTGTCGATTTCGCGCAGGCCAGTGCCGCCGCGGGCGTGCTGGTTCGGCCGTTCGCCGGTGACGGTGTGCGAGTGACGATCGGCGACCCGCACGAGAACGATCAGTTCCTCGCCTTCGCCACGGAAAACGCGGCGCAGTTTCGATAGAGCGGCATACGGTCAGCAACCCTTGACGTCGGTCGCGGAAGGATTACCGCGAATTCGAGCACACTGCCAGCACACCGGTAATAGGCTGGCCCGAAGTTGATTTCGGTGCCGACCGATTACCCCGGTCGGCGCGTGCCACCGGTCGAGCAGGGCGTTCTCGGCGGGCGATCTTCCCGCACCCCGGGTACCTCCGCGCGGCCTCGCATCCTGCTGCCCGACCGGAGACGTACCGTGAACCAAGGCTCTCGCCCCACTGTCTGCGAAAAACCTTCTGCGCCAGTCATTTCCGATGTCGCGGTGCCGCCGTCGGTCGAGCTGGACCGCCGGTTACGCGACTGCGACGAGTTCTTTCGCTACCCCGAACTCGGGCACCTGCCCGTGTCGCGACGCCTGAACGCGCTGGCGCAATTACGTGACACCGGCACCTATCGACAGACCGCCGAGGAAATTCTGATCGGCGCGAAACTGGCCTGGCGCAATCACGCGCGCTGCGTGGGTCGCAAACATTGGCGTTCCTTGAAATTGCTCGACGCGCGCGGAGTTACTTCTGCGCGGGAACTTTCCGAAGTGTGCTGGCAACATCTGCGATTGGCCACCAACGGGGGCGCGATTCAGTCGATGATCACGGTCGGTCCGGCGCGCGAACCCGGCGGTGCGCAGTACCGGATCGAGAGTTCGCAGCTGATCCGCTACGCCGGTTATCGCAACGGCGACGGCACGGTCACCGGCGACCCGGCCAACATCGCGGCCACCGAACAAGCCACGGAGCTGGGCTGGCGTGGGGCGCACACGCCGTTCGACGTGCTGCCGGTGGTGATCAGCACGCCCACCGAGGACCTGCAGTACTTCGACGTACCGCGCGAACTGGTCCGCGAGGTCGATCTGATCCATCCCGACTACCCGTGGTTCGCCGGGCTCGGCCTGAAATGGCATGCGGTGCCCGCTGTTTCGAATATGGACCTCGAGGTCGGTGGGGTTTGCTACCCCTTCGCTCCGTTCAACGGATGGTATGTGGGCACCGAGATCGGCGCACGCAATCTCAGCGACACCGATCGGTACAACATGCTGCCGCTGATCGCGGACATGATGGGCCTCGATACGTCATCGGTGCGCACGCTGTGGCGGGACAAGGCACTGATCGAGCTCAATCATGCTGTGCTGCATAGTTTTCGAGCAGCTGGGGTACACATGGTGGATCACCACACCGTAGCCAAGCAGTTCTGCGATCACGTCCAACGCGAGGAAGCCGCGGGCCGCACCTGCCCGACCGATTGGAGTTGGGTCAACCCGCCCATCTCATCGGGCCTGACCCCCACCTTCCACCGCTACTACGATGCCCCCGACCTGGACGTTCGACCGAATTTCGTACGTCGAGACTGATCGACGACAGGTTGTTTGACCTTCCGATGGCCGGGTATTTGCTGTCATGTAGCCGAAACCGGTAGCGCCGGACGCTACGGACCGACTGATCACCCAATAACCCAGCGGTGCGCACGAGTGGCACACCCATGTCCGCTCGGCCTCCGCACCAGGTAGGAGGGAAGCATCATGAGCAAGGCAACACTGGAATCGCTGATCGGCAGCACCGCGTTCGACGAGCGGGGCGACAAGATCGGCAAGGTCAAGCAGATCTACATCGACAACAACACCGGCTCGCCGACCTGGGCCGCCGTCTCGACCGGCCTGTTCAGCGGCGACTCGCTGGTACCGCTGGCCGGCGCGCAACACCAGGCCGACGACGACACGCTGCGCCTGCACGTGGACAAGGAACAGGTGAAGTCCGCACCGCACCTGGACAACGGCGGCCGCATCAGTGCGCAATCCGAGCAGGAACTGTTCAAGCACTACCACGTAGACCCGCGGTCAGCTGGCTGGAATACGTACGGCCGTCAGCAGATTCGCCCTGGCGACGACGCCCCGATGACGCACGGCAACCGGGCCCAAGCCAAGCACGCCGACGACTCGATGGTGCGCTCCGAAGAGCAACTGCGCGTCGACACCGAGAACACCGAGGTCGGCACCGCCCGCCTGCGCAAGTACGTGGTCACCGAGGAGCAGACCATCAAGGTCCCGGTCACCCACGAAGAAGTGCACATCGAACGCGAACCCATCACCGGCGACCGCACCACCCGCACCACCATCGGCGACGACGTCCGCGAGGTAACCCTGCACGCCGACCAGGTCCACGTCCAAAAGGAAACCGTCCCGGTAGAACGCGTCCGCCTGGCAGTCGACGAGGTAGCCGACGAGAAAACCATCTCCGACACCGTCCGCAAGGAACGAGTAGAGGCAGAAGGAATCAACGACCCCCGCAAGACCGAGTAACCCAACACCGCAGATCAGTCACCGAGCCGCCCACCACCAGGTGGGCGGCCGGAGGTCCAAACCCACCCACTGATCACGCAAGTACATGGGTAACTCCCCCAACAACAGCACACCCACCCACAACCCCACCCTCGGCCGCGTCAACGCCTCCCCACGCACCCAAGTCTGGCTTGAATACGCGAAGAGGCGGAACAGCGCGGAGACGGAGGGATTTGAACCCCCGATGGTTTTACCCATGCTCGCTTTCAAGGCGAGTGCATTCGGCCGCTCTGCCACGTCTCCCTGGCATGGATCGTAGCCGATGCACCCCGTGGCAGCGGCGTGGGTTCTGGAGACCGGAGTGGCGTGGGGGCAGGATTACCTCCATGTATGCGATTGAGCTGAACGGGTTCGGTGGGCCCGAGGTCATGGAGTGGACCGTGGCGGTCGATCCGGAGGTGGGGCCCGGTGAGGTGTTGGTGGAAGTTGTTGCGGCGGGGGTGAATCGGGCTGATGTGATGCAGCGGAAGGGGTTCTATCCGCCGCCTGCCGATGCCAGTTCGATTCTCGGGTTGGAGTGTTCGGGGACGATCGTGGAGCTGGGGGCGGGGGTGACCGATTGGCAGGTCGGGGATCGGGTGTGTGCGCTGTTGGCGGGGGGTGGGTACGCGCAGTACGCGGCGGTGCCCGCGACGCAGTTGTTGCCGGTGCCGGCGGGGATGGACCTGGTGGCGGCGGCGGGGTTGCCGGAGGTGGCGGCGACGGTGTGGTCGAATCTGGTGCTCACGGCGGGGTTGCGGGCGGGGCAGCTGGTGTTGATCCACGGTGGGGTGGCGGGATCGGTACGCATGCGATTCAGGTGGCGCGCGGGCTGGGGGCGCGGGTGGCGGTGACGGCGGGGTCGGACGAGAAGCTGGCCAAGTGCGCGGAGTTGGGGGCGCAGATCTTGATCAACTATCGGACCGAGGACTTCGTCACGGTGCTCGCGGACCAGGGCGGGGCCGACGTGATCCTGGACAATATGGGCGCGGTCTATCTGGAACGCAATGTGGAGGCGTTGGCCCCGCACGGGCAGTTGGTGATCATCGGGATGCAGGGCGGCAATACCGGATCGCTGAATATCGGTGCGCTGCTTCGTAAATGGGGCACGGTCCATGCGACGAACGTGCGCAGTCGTCCACGGCAGGGGCCGGGCAGTAAGGCCGAGATCATCGCGGCGGTGCGTGCGCAGGTGTGGCTGCAGGTGGCCGCGGGCGAGATCGTGCCGGTGATCTCCGCGGAGTTGCCGATCACCGAGGCGGCTCAGGGGCAGGAGCTGCTCGATGAGGCCGGGACGTTCGGGAAGGTGATCTTGAAGGTGCGCGACTGACCCACAACCACGCTCAGCGGACACTCTTCGCCGCGATGGTAGAAATTTCGACCGTTTCGCCGAAGAGTGGGCGCTGGGCGTGGCTACTCCAACGAACTGAGCGCCCGCCCGAGCTGGTCGATCTCGTACCGCGTCGTATACGGCGCCAACCCGATCGTCACCGCACCGCCCTCGTCGTTCACTCCGAGCGCGTCCAGCAGTCGACTGCCGCCGTGCACCCCGCTGACCGTGCCGATCCTGGCGTCGGCGAGCTTGGCCGCCACCTTCTCCGCCTGCATCCCGGCCACGGTGAAACTGACCGTCGGGATGCGGGTGGAGGCGCGGCCGATCACGGTGAGGTTCTCGATCTTCTCGAGCACCTGCATGAGATGGTCGAACAGCTGGTCGTGATAGTCCTGCAGCGAGGTGATCGACATCTCGAGTCGTTCGCGGCGGGTGCCGGTGGCGCGTTCGTCCAGGCCGGCGAGGAACTCGATCGACTCGGTGAGCCCGGCCAGCAGCGCGTACTGGTGCCCGCCGACTTCGAGACGTTCAGCACCCTTGGCATAGGGGTTCAGCGACATCGACGGGATGCGGTCCAGGAACGCGGGGTCGCGGAACACCAGCGCGCCCACCTGCGGGCCACCCCATGAGGGTGCGCTCAAGGCGACCACGTCGGCGTTGAGTTCGTCGATGTCGATCAGCGCGTACGGTGCGGCGCCGAACGCGTCGGCCACCAGCAATCCGCCCACGTCGTGCACCCGATCCGCCGCCACCCGCACGCCCGGCGCGGAGCCCACGATCGGTGACGCGGCGGTGAGCGCGACCAGCCGCGCGGTGGGTCCGATCAGCTCCTCGAACTGCCACGACGGCATCTCGCAGGTCTCGATCTCCACCTCGGCCCAGCGCACATGCGCGCCGTAACGGTTGGCGATGCGCAGCCACGGGGCGACGTTGGCTTCGTCGTCCAGGCGCGAGAGCACGATGCCCGTGCCGAGGCCGAGCCGCGAGCTCAAGGATTCGGCCAACCAGGCCAGCAGGACCGCGCGATCGGGTCCGAGTACGACGCCGGCCGGATCTCCGCCGACCAGATCGGCGACCGCTTCCCTGGCGGCTTCGAGGATCGCGCCGCTGCGCGATGCCGCACCGTGGCGGCCGGTATGCGAGAACGAGGAGGTACGGAAACCTGTTGAGACGGCACGAGATACCGAATCGGGAACCAGCATCCCCGCCTGCGGGTCCAGATGGATCCAGCCGTCGCCCAGGGACGGTATCAGGCCCCGAACCCTCGCGACGTCATAAGTCATGGTGGCCACTTTAAGGGCAGCGGGCGTCCCGGTGTAACCGCGTGGGGGTTTTAGCGCGAACCCGGCACACACGCAATGATGGGGACATGACGCACTCGGAGGATGTCCCCGAATCCATCGTCGTGATCGGTCCCGACGGCCGTCCGGTCACCGTGCCCGCCGACTCCGACGCGGCGCTGACCGGACAGGTCGTGCCCGACGACGACAAGTCCGCGGGCGAGTCCCTGTCGGACATGGTCGAGCAGCCCGCCAAGGTGATGCGCATCGGCACGATGATCAAGCAGCTGCTCGAAGAAGTGCGCGCGGCTCCGCTGGACGACGCCAGCCGTTCGCGGCTGAAGGAGATCCACAAGTCCTCGGTGCGCGAGCTCGAGCAGGGACTGGCACCGGAGTTGCGCGAGGAACTCGAACGTCTCACGCTGCCGTTCACCGACGACTCGGTGCCCTCTGACGCGGAACTGCGGATCGCTCAGGCCCAGCTCGTGGGCTGGTTGGAGGGTCTTTTCCACGGGATCCAGACCGCGCTGTTCGCCCAGCAGATGGCCGCGCGGGCGCAGCTCGAGCAGATGCGTCAAGGTGCGTTGCCGCCGGGGATGCACGCCGCGGACACCAAGTCCGGGAGCCATGTTGGTGGCGGGCAATACCTATGACACCGGCGTAATCGACCAATCGGCGGTCTTTCGGCCCGTTTTCTGACTTTTCGGCGACGAATTGGACGATTACGCCGGGTTCAGCGGCCCGAACACCCCGGCGCCTGCCCGAGGACAACCCTGTAAGGTCGGGGACCGTGCCCAGCGCTGCCGCCCGTCCCGACTCTGAACGCAGTGACGCGCGTACTGAAGAGAGCCCCGTGCAATCCGAAGACATTCCCACCGACGCCGAACTGGCCGAAGTCGCCGAGGCCGAGCACACCACCGACGCACCCCTGCTGGTGAAGACGCCGATGGTGTCGGATTCGCAGACCTTCGGTCGGGCGTTCAAGGACATGCGCGACGGGCTGCACCAGCGCGAACTGTGGTTGTCGCTGGGTTGGCAGGACATCAAGCAGCGGTATCGCCGGTCGGTGTTGGGTCCGTTCTGGATCACCATCGCGACCGGGTTGCAGGCGCTGGCGATGGGCCTGCTGTACTCGACGCTGTTGGATCAGCCGATCAGCGAGTACCTGCCGTATGTGACCGTCGGTTTGATCGTGTGGAACGTCATCAGCGCTTCGATTCTCGAGGGTTCTGATGTGTTCATCGCCAATGAGGGACTGATCAAACAGTTGCCGTCGGCGTTGAGCGTGCACGTGTACCGCCTGGTCTGGCGGCAGTTCCTGTTCTTCATCCACAACGCGGCGATCTATGCCGTGCTGGTGGTGGCGTTCTCGATCTGGCGCAATCTGAACTTCTCGGTGCTACTGGTGATACCCGCGATTCTGCTGCTGTTCCTCAACGCCATGTGGGTCACCATCGTGTTCGGCATCTTCTCCACCCGCTACCGCGACATCGCCCCGATCCTCGGCTCGATGACGCTGATGCTGTTCGTGCTGACCCCGGTGATGTGGTCGACGAAGGCGCTCGAGGACTCGGTCGGCGGCGCGGGCGACCGGGCCAAGCTGCTCGAGATCATCCCCACCTACCACTACCTGGAAATCGTGCGCGCGCCGTTGCTCGGCGAGCCCGTGGAATGGCATCACTGGGCGGTCGTGGTCGCGATCACCGTGGTCGGCTGGGCCGTGGCGATCCTGGCGCTCAAGCAGTACCGTGCCCGCGTCCCGTACTGGGTTTAGGAGCAGTTCTCGATGAGCCGTGTGAGTATCGAAACCCAGGATGCGTGGGTCGAGTTCCCCATCTTCGACGCCAAATCGCGGTCGCTGAAGAAGGCTTTCCTCGGCAAGGCCGGCGGGGCGATCGGGCGCAACAGCTCCGATGTGGTGGTCGTCGAGGCGCTGCGTGACATCAACCTGTCGCTGAAGGAAGGCGACCGGGTCGGCCTGGTCGGCCACAACGGCGCCGGTAAGTCGACGCTGCTTCGCCTGCTCTCGGGCATCTACGAACCCTCGCGCGGCAGTGCGCGCATCCGCGGCCGCGTCGCCCCCGTTTTCGACCTCGGCGTCGGCATGGACCCGGAGATCTCCGGCTACGAGAACATCATCATCCGCGGCCTGTTCCTCGGCCAGACCCGCAAGCAGATGCTGGCCAAGATCGACGAGATCGCCGACTTCACCGAACTCGGCGAATACCTGTCCATGCCGCTGCGCACCTACTCCACCGGCATGCGGGTACGGCTGGCGATGGGCGTGGTCACCTCGATCGACCCCGAGATCCTGCTGCTCGACGAAGGCATCGGCGCGGTCGACGCGGAGTTCATGAAGAAGGCGCGCACACGGTTGCAGTCGCTGGTGGCGCGCTCGGGCATCCTGGTGTTCGCCAGCCACTCCAACGAGTTCCTCGCCCAGCTCTGCGACACCGCGATGTGGATCGACCACGGTCAGATCCGCGAACAAGGCGGAATCGAAGACGTTGTGCGAGCGTATGAAGGGCCCGAGGCGGGTAATCACGTGGCACAGGTGCTGCGCGATCTGGAATCCGAGAGCGCTTCCGGCGCAGCGGGCGAGAAGAAGTTGGAGCAGAACAACGCATGAGCGGTCAACGGCCGGAGGCGGCAGCGCAGCGTAACCACGGAGGCCGTCCGAGCATGCGTGGTGTCACAGCATGAGCGGTCTACGTGACGAGGCCGGCCCGGCTGTGGTGCCGGGTGGGTTCAGCATGACGGATCGGCTCGAAGCCTCGACTCCGGCGCGCGTTGAGCCTGCGGCTGTGCTGCCCGCTGATGCCGCCCTGGCGACCAGTGACGCGGGGCTCGAAGGCGCTTCCCTGTCGGATAGCTCGCCCCTGCCTGCTGACGTCGAACCGGCGGAACCCGTTGTCCTTGCTGACGATGCGGAACTTCCCGTGGGTGCCGAACCGGCCGACCTGTCGACCGAGACCGGCCCGAACGCGCGGATCATCGCGGTGGTCGTCACGCACAAGCGGCGTGAACTGCTCGCCGAGTCGTTGAAAGTGCTTGCCTCGCAGTCGCGTCCGGTCGATCACCTGATCGTGGTCGACAATGCCAACGAGGACGCGGTGGCGGAATTGGTTGCGCAGCAGCCGATCGAGGCCACCTACCTGGGCTCGCGTCATAACCTCGGTGGCGCAGGCGGTTTCGCGCTCGGGATGTTGCACGCGCTCACGCAGGGTGCGGATTGGGTGTGGCTGGCCGATGATGATGGGCGTCCCGACGGCCCGGAAGTGCTTGCGACGCTGATCGATTGCGCGCGTAGGCACAATCTGGTCGAGGTGTCGCCGGTGGTGTGCGATATCGAAGAACCCGATCGTCTCGCGTTCCCGCTGCGGCGTGGCGTGGTGTGGCGGCGGTTGCGGTCGGAGCTGGGTGACGAGGATTTCCTGCCCGGTATCGCGTCGCTGTTCAACGGTGCGCTGATCTCGGCGAAAGCCGTTGACCTGATCGGCGTTCCGGATCTTCGCCTGTTCGTGCGCGGTGACGAGGTGGAGGTGCATCGCCGCCTGGTCCGCTCCGGACTGCCGTTCGGCACCTGCCTGCAGACCGCCTACCTGCACCCCAACGGCGCCGAGGAATTCAAGCCGATCCTGGGCGGGCGCATGCACACCCAGTACCCGGACGACCCGGTGAAGCGCTACTTCACCTACCGCAATCGCGGGTACCTGATGTCGCAGCCCGGTATGCGAAAGTTGTTGCCGCAGGAGTGGATTCGGTTCTCGTGGTTCTTCCTGGTGACCCGTCGCGACCCGGCCGGGTTGAAGGAATGGTTCCGGTTGCGGTCGCTGGGACGCAACGAGCATTTCGGCAAACCGGACTAGCTCCCTGATATCCAGTCCCCCTGAAATTTGGGGGTAATTCCCTATGGGAACAACGGCTCGGCGCGGCCTACGATGCGAAATGTGACTTCGACTAAGAGTTTCGCGGCCGCCGCCGCTGTCCTCGTCGGCGCGGCCCTGTGTCTGGCGGGTCCGGGCACCGCCCAGGCTGATGACTCCTGCCAGCTCGGCTGGTCCAATGTCGGCCCGCGCTCCTGCGTGATGAACGAACTACGGACCGCGCCGGTGGCGACCATGGGCAACGGCATCTGCGTCGGCATCCTGAACGCGGCGGGCACCGCCTTCGACGGACCCCTCAACTCCCCGAGCGTGGCACCGGGCGCCACCCACAGCATCGCCTTGCGCATCTCTCAGGGTTTCTCCCCACTCGGAAACTGGGCGCCCACCGTGCTGGCGTGCGATGTGCACGTCGTCGTCGACTGGCGGAACCTGGACAGCGGCGCCGCCGGCTCGGTGACCCGCTTCGTCCCGGCGGGCGCGACCAGCACCTACCCCGTCCAGGACCTGATCGTCGGCACGGGCCCCGGCCGAGTCCAGCTCACCGTCCGCACCGATAAGCCCAACATCCCCCAGTCCACCGAGGTCTTCGTGCCGTAGTCGGCGGAAAATGGGTTGCCGGGTCCTGTCGGGGTCCGGCAGAATCGGGTTTCGAACGTTGGAGAGGAGGTGGATGTCCGTGAGTACCGCCGTGTGGATTGCCGTGCCCGGCCGGCGCGATTGCGCGCCTGGCCAGGCCGCTCCGGACATCACCTCTGCTCGCTGAACCCGTTCGTCGGGTTCGGCACCCGACGAAGGATTACTCACGATGGTCGACCACGACCTGCTCGTCCCTTACGGCTGGACCGAAGCCGTAGCTGCTGAATATCTGCCCTTGCTCGGCGACCTCACCCCCGCTCGCATCGTGCGAATGGATCGCAGTGAATGCGATGTGGTGACATCGAAGGGGCCCGCCAGATCCGCTTGCCCACGCGACATCACCGGACTGTGTACCGGCGACTGGGTGGGTATCGACGCCGATAGCACTGTGCGACAACTGCTCCCGCGACGTTCGGCGATCATGCGATCGTCGGTGTCCGGACGTTCGGTGGCACAGGTGCTGGCCACCAATGTGGATACCGTGCTGATCTGTAGTGCCGCCGACGGTGATGTCGACCTGGGGCGGATCGAGCGGATGCTCGCGCTGGCGTGGGAGAGCAATGCGCAACCGGTGGTTGTGCTCACCAAAGCCGATGCGGCGGATTATCTTCCGCTCGACGAAGTACGTGCGGTCGCGCCCGGTGCGACGGTGGTCGCGGTGAGTGCTGCCGCGGAGGTGGGGCTCGACGTGCTCACCGCCGTGCTGACGGGCACCGTTGCCCTGATCGGCCCGTCCGGTGCGGGCAAATCAACCCTCGCCAATGCACTACTCGGTGCGGAAGTGTTCGCTACCAACGCTGTTCGCGCGGTCGATGGGAAAGGCCGCCACACCACCGTCCACCGCGAACTACGCCCACTCCCCGGCGGCGGCACGCTCATCGACACCCCCGGCCTGCGCGGAATCGGCCTCTACGACGCCGCCGAAGGCATCGGCAAAACCTTCAGCGACATCGAATCCCTAGCCGCCGATTGCCGTTTCGCCGACTGCGCCCACGAATCCGAACCCGGCTGCGCGGTCCAAGCCGCCCTCACCGACGGCACCATCACCGAACGCAGACTGACCAGCTACCGCAAGCTGGCCAGGGAAAACGACTGGATGGCAGCCCGCACCGACAAACGCCTAGCCGCCGAACGCGAACGAGCCTGGCGCGACATCACCAAACAACAACGCAAGCAATACCGCGAACGAGGCCGCCGCTAACGCGGGTCCTCCACCTGGACAGTCGATCACCACGCCGTAGTGGCGGGGGCCTCTCGGCCGTTGCCGCCACCACGGCGTGGTGATCTTGATTGGGCATTCCTGGACGGGCGATCACCAGGCAATCACGCAAACATCGCCCGAGTAGGAAAATCCCTGAAAGCCTGGTGATCTTGATCGGGAAGGCGGCAATCGCCGCGTCCTCCACCTGGACAGGCGGTCACCACGCTGTGGTGGCGGAAGCCTCTCGGCCGAAGCCGCCACCACTGCGTC
>NZ_JBHXRG010000034.1:0-56676 GCF_042716995.1 Nocardia sp. NPDC058640 | reverse complement strand
GAACTCGACAGCCGCGACTTCCTGCCCGGTGTCACCGATGTGGGCGACGGCCCGTCGGCGCAGCTGTGGCCGCACCGCCACGGCACCGACGCCATGTTCCTGGCCACGTTCCGCAAGAAGTAGCCCGCGACAAACGACGGCGCCGCTCCCGTATTCGGGGGCGGCGCCGTTCCATTCGTCCAAGCAGGTGGGTTCTTCGAAGGGGAGAATCGGGGGTATGGCATTGACGTGGAAGCAGGTAGTGGCCGTGGCGACGGCGCTGCCGGGTGTGGAGGAAGGCACCTGGTGGCGCAGTCCGGGCCTGAACGTCGGCGGCAAGAGCTTCGCCCGGTTACGCGACGAGGCCGAAGGCGGCCTGGTGCTGCTGTGCGAGCCCGCGGAGAAGGAGGCGCTGCTGGCCTCGGGCGATCCGAGTTTCTACACGACCCCGCACTACGACGGGCACCCGTACATTCTCATCGACCTCGATGTAGTCGACCCGAAACAGCTCACCGAACTCATCGATGCCGCGTGGTGGTTGCGCGCACCCGCGAAACTGCGGCGTGCCAGGCAGGGCGGTTAGGACGTCGTTGTCCCGTCCGCGATGGTCAGTCCCGTTCGGACAACTCGCGCAGGCGCGCAAGGGTTTTCGCGAGAATACGCGAGACGTGCATCTGTGAGATCCCCAGCTGGGTGGCGATCTGGGTCTGGGTCATCGACTCGAAGAACCGCATCGTGAGGATGCGCCGTTCGCGTTCGGGCAGGCCCGCCAGCAGCGGCCGCACCGCGATGTACTCCTCGACCCGGTCGAACTGCGATTCCTCTTCGCCGAGCGTGTCCAGCAGCGACGCGTCGCTGTCGCGCCCGATCGACGCGGCGTCGATCGAGGTCGGCTGATACGCGTTGCCCGCGATCACCGCCTGGGTCACCTCGTCGGGATCCACATCGAGCTCGGCCGCGATCTCCTTGGCGGTGGGGGAGCGCCCCAGCCGCTGCGACAACTGATCCACCGCCGCGCCGATGCGCAGATGAGTCTCCTTGACCCGCCGCGGAACTCGCATGGCCCAGGTGTTGTCGCGGAAGTACCGCCGCACCTCGCCCATGATCGTGGGCACCGCGAACGACAGGAAGTTCGAGCCACGGCTGAGATCGAACCGGTCCACCGCGTGGACGAGGCCGACCCGGGCCACCTGCGACAGATCGTCGAACGGCTCACCGCGCCCGCTGAACTTGCGCGCGATGTGATCGGCCAAGGGAATGCACCGGTTGATCAGCGCGTCACGCGCGACCGCGTGCGCCACACTGCCAGGCTCGGTCTCCGCCAGCCGTTCGAACAGGGCGCTGACGTCGTCATAGCCGGAAACCGGTTCGGGAGTCTCCAACTCCTCCTCGGCGGTTTCCTGCTCGACAGCGTCGGTGGCCTTCTCCGGCTCGGCGACAGGGGAGTCCGTTTTGTCGTGTTCGACGAGATCGTCCTGGTCGGTCTGGTTGTCCTCGCCGTGCACTACGCCTTCCCCCGGACCCGACGGAATCGGACCGTCGTCGGAAAACCGGACACGGTCGGGTCGAAATCGCGCTGGTCGGCGATCACTTCGTCGCACAGCGTGCGCAGCACGTGCCAGCCGAAGCTGCGTTGATCGGGCATACCCTGCGAGGCGGCGACACCGTCCACGCGCACCTGTAATTCGAAGTCACCCACGAGGAATTCGCAGGTGAGCAACGTGTCAGGTGCGGCGATCGCGATGATCGTCGAGCACACCTCGTCCACGGCCAGCCGCACGTCGGCCACCTCGTCGAGGGTGAAATCGCTCAGTAGCACCAGTGTTTCGGCCAGTCCGCGCACGATCGGCAGCTGCGTCAGCGCAGCTGCCACACGAATCTCCACCGGGGCGCCGAACGGCCCTTGTTCCGCCGAAAAATTGGTCACCTGCGCAAGGCTACCCACATCCGGGCAGGGCAATCACCATTCGGTGGCTACACTGCCCTGCTGTGTCCACTCCGACGTTCTCCCGTCC
This sequence comes from Nocardia sp. NPDC058640, assembly GCF_042716995.1. NCBI lineage: Bacteria > Bacillati > Actinomycetota > Actinomycetes > Mycobacteriales > Nocardiaceae > Nocardia > Nocardia sp. NPDC058640. Next base: position 54,682 of record NZ_JBHXRG010000034.1, on the reverse strand, counting down.
GGCAAAGCCGATGATCGCCCCGTCCATCCTGTCCGCGGACTTCGCCTACCTGGCCGCTGAAGCTGCCGCGGTCGAAGGATGCGATTGGCTCCATGTCGACGTCATGGACGGCCACTTCGTGCCCAACCTCACACTGGGTCTACCGATCGTGCAGAGCTTGCTGAAGCACACCGACATCCCCTTCGACTGCCACCTGATGATCGACGACCCGGGCCGTTGGGCCCCCAGCTACGCCGAGGCCGGTGCCTACAACGTCACCATCCACGCCGAGGCCACCGACGATCCGATCGCGGTGGCGCGCGATATCCGCGCCGCGGGCGGCCGCGCCGGACTGTCGGTGAAGCCCAACACCCCGATCGAGCCGTACCTGGAAATCCTGCGCGAGTTCGACACCCTGCTGGTGATGAGCGTGGAGCCAGGCTTCGGCGGGCAGTCGTTCATTCCCGGCGTGCTGGAGAAGGCGCGGATCGTGCGTCGCCTGGTCGACTCGGGCGAACTGCGGCTGGTGGTGGAAATCGACGGCGGCATCAACGACGACACCATCGAGCAGGCCGCGGCGGCCGGTATCGATTGCTTCGTGGCGGGCTCGGCGGTCTACAACACCGCCGATCCCGGTGCCGCCGTGCAGACATTGCGCAATCTGGCCACCGCGGCCTGGCTGCCGTAGTTCGCGAATTCGGTTACAGGGTGCGGAGTTTGCGGGTGCCCAGCGCCCGCGCCGCCTCGATGACGGCCTGCACCGGCGGCCGATGGTCGCCGGCGTCGGGTGCCTGCACCCAGGTGCGGTAGCCGGTGCGCTCGTCCTCGGGTGAGGGCAGCACGATCTGGCTGCCCGCGCACGCCACGGTGGCGTAGAGCCGGAACAGTTCGGCCGAGGCGGCGGCGGTGACCGAATCGGGTCGGCACGGGCCGGTAAGAAATGTCCAGCGCCGGGCGCGGGGATGGTCGACGACCGGGCCCGCGATCGCGGCCTCGCGCAACCGGTCCTGCACCCGTTCACCCAGATCGCTGGGCATGGTCACCGCGCCGTACGTGGTGCCGATCTGCAGCAGAATGCGGCGGGAATCGACATCGATCTTGGCCGGTAGATGTAATTCGCGCCGATAGCGCACGCACCGCATTTCCAGCGTCGTATTGATCAATGTGCTCACGCGGCACCCCCGCATCTGGCGAACTCGGTGTTACCCACAGTGTTGTCTTCCCTGTTGTGGTGACTATCCCTGGGGCTTACTCCCGGTGGCCGCACTGCCCCGGGCGATGGTCGTGACAACCTGCTGTTCCAGGCCCTGACATCTGGTTGAACGGCAGGAATCGTCGACGTAACAATATTGCGTCAATGGTGTGGCAGGCGCAAGCATTCCACTCACCGTGTTTCCAGTTCGTAATGCCGGGTAATACAAGGTTAAGACTGCCCGATGAATACCGGGGACCGGTTCGTGAAAATGGGGATAATCCACAACCGCCGAATTGATTAACGGCGGGGCTGCGTCATGTCGACACACCTTTGTGCCCGCATCGATGCGCGACCGTTCGCTTCCGGTGACCCACTGCTGCCCGCGGTCTGGTTCGGCCCCCGCCCTGTGCTCACCGACCGCGCTACTAGGCTGTGCGACGAGCTGGGCGACCGCGTGGGAATAGCGGCCGCGCACCTGCTGTTGGGCCCGGTGTACGACAAGCGGGCACGGAAATGACGCGACAAGGGAGTCAGGCATGTTCACAGGGATCGTCGAGGAGCTCGGCGAGATCGTGGCCACCGAAGCGCTGACCGACGCCGCCCGGTTGACCATCCGCGGCAAGCTGGTGACTTCCGATGCCGGACACGGTGATTCGATCGCGGTCAACGGCGTGTGCCTGACCGTGGTGGATGTCGTCGACGGCGACAGCTTCACCGTCGACGTCATGGACGAGACGTTGAAGCGCTCCAGCATCGGCGCGCTGGTGGCCGGTTCGCCGGTCAACCTCGAACGCGCGGCCGCGCTGAACAGTCGCCTGGGTGGACACCTGGTGCAGGGTCACGTCGACGGCACCGGCACCGTGTTGCGCCGCACGCCGTCGGAGAACTGGGAGATCGTGCGCATCTCCCTGCCCGACGCCATCGCCCGCTACGTCGTGGAGAAGGGCTCGATCACCGTCGACGGCGTGTCGCTGACCGTCTCGGCGCTGGGCATCGACGACGAACCCGCCCTCGACGGTTCACGCGACTGGTTCGAAGTCTCCCTGATCCCCACCACCTTGGCCCTGACCGTGTTGGGCACCGCCCCCGTCGGCGCCACGGTCAACCTCGAGGTAGACGTCATCGCGAAGTACGTAGAACGCCTCGCCCAACGAGGCTGACACCGCCCGACGCTAATGTAGGAAGTCATTGCCATCCCCCTGGCAGTTTCTCGGCCGCCTTGATCTGGACTGACCAGAGGGTGTGACGAAGGAGCACCCGCCGGGAGGGAAGATCGAGGCTTCCAGGCCGAGAAACCCGCGGCACCAGCCGCCAAGAATACGGAGCAAGCAGACGTGACCAGGTTGGACAGCATCGAGCGCGCGGTCGCCGATATCGCGGCCGGCAAGGCTGTTGTCGTCATCGATGACGAGGACCGCGAAAACGAGGGCGACCTCATCTTCGCCGCCGAGAAGGCCACGCCGGAGCTGGTCGCGTTCATGATCCGGTACACCTCCGGCTACATCTGCGTGCCGTTGACCGCCGACGACTGCGATCGCCTTGGCCTGCCGCCCGCGTACGCGATGAACCAGGACAAGCACGGCACCGCCTACACGGTGTCGGTGGACGCGCGCGAGGGCATCACCACCGGCATCTCCGGCGCCGACCGGGCCGTGACCATGCGCCTGCTGGCCAGCGCGCAGGCCAAGGCCGACGAGTTCACCCGCCCCGGCCACGTGGTGCCGTTGCGCGCCAAGGACGGCGGCGTGCTGCGTCGCCCCGGCCACACCGAGGCTGCGGTGGACCTGGCGCGGATGGCGGGGTTGCGTCCGGCGGGCGTGATCTGCGAGATCGTGAGCCAGAAGGACGACGGGCACATGGCCCGCACCGACGAGCTGCGCGTGTTCGCCGACGAGCACGACCTGGCGATGATCTCGATCGCGGACATGATCGCCTGGCGGCGCAAGCACGAGAAGCATGTCGTGCGGGTGGCCGAGGCGCGCATCCCGACCGCGCACGGCGACTTCAAGGCCGTGGGCTACCAGAGCATCTTCGACGAGGCCGAGCATGTCGCGCTGGTGCGCGGTGACATCGGCGACGGCGAGGACGTGTTGGTGCGCGTGCACTCGGAGTGCCTGACCGGCGACGTGTTCGGTTCACTGCGCTGCGACTGCGGCCCCCAGCTCGACGCCGCCCTGGACATGGTCGACCAGGAGGGTCGCGGGGTGGTGCTCTACATGCGCGGACACGAAGGTCGCGGCATCGGCCTGATGCACAAGCTGCAGGCCTACCAGCTGCAGGACAGCGGCCGCGACACCGTCGACGCCAACCTCGACCTCGGCCTGCCCGCCGACGCCCGCGACTACGGCACCGGGGCGCAGATCCTGGTCGACCTCGGGATCCGTTCGATGCGACTGCTGACCAACAACCCGGCCAAGCGGGTGGGTTTGGACGGGTACGGTCTCGCGATCACCGAGCGGGTGCCGATGCCGTTGCGCGCCAACGCCGAGAACCTGCACTACCTGCGCACCAAGCGGGATCGGATGGGGCACGTGTTGGTGGGCCTGGACGATCTGGACCTGGGCGAAACCGCGCAGTGATCACTACTTTCGAAAGGCGGCAACGATGAGCGGCACCGGTGTTCCCACCTTCGCCCTGGCGCAGGCCAAGGACGTCAAACTCGGCATCGTCGCCTCGCGCTGGCACACCGAAATCTGCGACACGCTGGTGGCCAATGCCGAGCGGGTGGCCAAGGAAGCCGGCGTCGAGCACGTGACCGTGGTGCGCTGTGCCGGTGCGATGGAGTTGCCGGTGGTGGCTCAGGAGCTGGCCCGCACGCATGATGCCGTTGTCGCGCTGGGTGTGGTAATCCGTGGTGGCACACCGCATTTCGAGTATGTGTGTGATGCGGTGACGGCCGGGCTGACCCGGGTGTCGCTGGATGCGGCCACGCCCGTCACCAACGGTGTGCTCACCACCAACGACGAAGAGCAGGCGCGGGATCGGGCCGGGCTGCCCGGTTCGGCGGAGGACAAGGGCGAGCAGGCCTGTGCCGCCGCGCTGGATGCCGCGCTCACCTTGCGCGCGCTGCGATCGGTGTGACCGTGCCGGTGGTGCGCACGTGGCGTCGCGGGGCACCCGAGCCCGATCCGGGCTGGGAATTCGAGGTGCGTGCGCGTCGCTCGACCCGCACCGCCATCGTGGTCGCGGTGGTCATCGCCCTCGCGTTCACCGCGGGCGGATTGGTGTTGCGGACCGGGTCGACCGGGGTGAACTTCCGGGTCGCCGACCAGGTCGCGATGATCCTGATCGGCGTGGTCGGCGCCTGCGCGGTGCTGATGCTGACCCGTCCGCGGGTGCGCGCGGGCAGTCGCGGTGTGGCGGTGCGCAACATCCTGGGCGAGCACGTGTACCCGTGGGACTACATCCGCGGCGCGTCCTTCCCCGACGGCAAGTCCTGGGCCCGCCTGGAACTGGCCGACGACGACTACGTCCCGATGCTGGCGATCCGCGCCAACGACAAGGCGCACGCCGCCGACGCGATCGAACGCGTTCGCGAACTGGGCGCCCACTACGCGCCGCGGAACTGAGGCTTCTCAGCGGGTATCGCCGAGGACCGCTCCCTCTCGGCGCGGATCGGCACCGCCGACCCAGCCGTCCTTACCGTCGCGTTGTAATGCGCTGAGCCCGCTGGACTGTGGTGCCACCGATACCTGGTGTCCCATCGCGCGTAATTTCTGCACGAGCGGATCGTGGTCGCCGTTGTCGGTGGCGTTGATGTCGGGATGCTCGCCGCCCACGCCGGTGACCGGCGTATTGCCCGCACCGAACGACACTCCCGATACCGCCTGCTGTGGGTCGAGGCCCCAATCCAGCACGTTGACAAGGGTTTTCACCACGAACTGGATGATCACCGAACCGCCCGGCGAACCGGTGACCAGCTTCAGGTCCCCGCGGTCGCCCTTGTCGTCACGGTCGAACACCAGTGTCGGGGCCATCGAACTGCGCGGCCGTTTGTTGGGCTGCAGGCGGTTGGCCACCGGGGTGCCGTCGGGATCGAGCGGGTCGGCGGCGAAGTCGGTGAGCTGGTTGTTGAGCACGAAACCGTCCACCAGGTGGAACGAACCGAACGCCGATTCGACGGTCGTGGTCATCGCCGCGGCATTGCCGTACTTGTCGACCACGGAGATGTGGCTGGTGCCGTGCTCGGGCGGCTGCGGACCGTTGCCCAGCGGAACCGGGCCGAGGTTGCCCGGCTGGGCGGTGCCCATGCTGCGCTGCGGGTCGATCAGCGTGGAACGTTCCTTCAGGTACTGCGGGTGCACCAGCGAGAGCGCCGAATTGCCCGGCAGCGGAACGAAATCCGGGTCCGCGACATACTTGTTGCGATCGGCATAGGCCAACCGCTCCGCCTCGGAGATCAGGTGCACCGCCTGCGCGTCGGGGCGCCCACCGTTGGGGTCCAGTTCCTGGGGGCGTAGCGCGGGGAGGTCGAAGTTGGCCAGAATACCCAGTGTCGCGGCCACGGTACTGCCACCCGATGACGGCGCCGGCATCCCGCACAGCTCGAACTTGCGATACCCGGTGCACAGCGCGCTGCGCTTCTTGGCCTGGTAATTCGCGAGGTCGGTGGTGGTCAGCTGGCTCGGAGTACGCCCACCCGCGGTACTGCCTGCCGCTTCGACGATGTCCTGGGCGATGGCGCCGCTGTAGAAGGCGTTGGCGCCGTCGGTCGCGATCGCCGACAGTGTTTTCGCCAGACCGGGATTGGTGAGCACCGTGCCCGACTTCTTGGGCGAGCCATCGGCTTCCAGGAAATAGGCACGTGCCGCTTCGTCGGCGGCCAAACTCTTCGCCGATTCCGCGATCTGCCCGGCCAGGCGCGGGCTGATCTGGAACCCGGTGTCGGACAAGCTGATCGCGGGGTCGAACAGTTCCTTCCACGCGCTGCGCCCGTGCTCCTGATGGGCCAGCTCTAGCATCCGCAGGACTCCAGGCACGCCGATCGAGCGTCCGCTGGCCCGGGTGTTGGGCGCGGGCTCGGTGCGGTCGGTGTCGCTGACCCAGCGCAGGTAGTTCTCGGTCGCCGCGGCAGGCGCGGTCTCGCGGCCGTCATAGGTGTCGACCGTGCGCGATGCCGCGTCGTAGTGCACCAGGAACGCACCGCCGCCGATCCCCGACGCCTGCGGTTCGACCAGGCCCAGCACCGCCTGTGCGGTGACCAGCGCGTCGGTGGCCGTGCCGCCCGCGCGCAGCACCCGGCACGCGGCCTCGGTGGCGATCGGATTGGCCGTGGACACCGCGTAGGTGCTGGTGCGCACCGCCGTCATATCCGAGCGGTAGCCCGACGCGATCTCGGGATTGATACTGAGATTCTGCGAAGTCGGCGCACCCCCACCGGTCGCGGGCGCCGCGGACACCGGAGTGCCGTCGGTCGTGCTCGTGCATTCCGATGCGGTCTTCTCCTCGGAAGAACAGCCGGTCAGCACCCCCACCGCGAGCACTGCGGCCGTCGTGGCCCCGATCCACGTCCGTCGCCTTGGCGTCATCTCAGCAGCGTAACGCGCGGGTCCGACACAGTTCGATCCTTTTCGCGAAGCGAACATTATGTGCAGCGGTCGACGCCTCGATGGCGGGCACGCGAATCTTGGGTCCCACGACCGATTTCCGCCAGGCGCACCCCACCCCGCTGGTTACCCTGGCTGACATGGATATCGACGCGGTGCTTTTCGACTACTCCGGCACGGTCTTCCGACTGGAGGACGACACGGCCTGGGCCGACGAACTCGTCGGCGACGACGGTGCCGAGTTCGACGTGGCGGCCAAAGCCGAGGTGATGCGCCGGATGACGGCGCCGGTGGAACAGTTCATGACCTTCGACGCGGCAGGCCAACACGCGTGGGACCACCGCGATCTCGACCCCGCCCTGCACCGCCACGCCTACCTCGAGGTGCTGCGCGGCTCGGGCCTGCCCGACACACAGGCCGCGCGCCTCTATGAACGCCTCATCGACCCACTCAACTGGACCCCGTACCCCGACACCGGCGCGGTCCTGGAATCCCTTGCCGCCCAAGGTATTCCCATCGGCATCGTCAGCAATATCGCCTTCGACATCCGCCCCGCCTTCGACAAGCACGGCTGGACCGACCTGATCGGCGCCATGACCCTGTCCTACGAAGTAGGCGCCATCAAACCCAACCCCGACATCTTCCGCGACGCCACCGATCGCCTCGGCGTAGACCCCGAACGAGTCCTCATGATCGGCGACAGCCTCGAAGCCGACGGCGGCGCAACAACTCTGGGCGCCCGCTTCGCCCTGGTCCATGCCCTCCCGACCGTCGAACGCCCCCGTGCCCTCATCGACGCCCTCGCCGAACACGGCATCGATACGTCCCGCTGACCTGATGTCCAGCCCCTCGGACCGTCGATCGACGCGCTCGATCAGCGCGCACGCGTGAACCACTCCTGCGCAGACTTCCTCGCCAAAAGAACGGCGATGGCGGCTCCTGCCACCATGCCGAGCGGTCCGGGCGGGGCGGGCATCGCGATCGATCCGGCCCCGCACAGCGCCTCCAGACACGCGACGCCGATGGTGCAGCCGCGAACTCCATTCGCCCCGCTGGTGAACCCGAACGCGAGAATCGCCAGGAACAGGAATGGTAGGAACCCCGCAATCGCGGCTCCGGCAGTTTCTGGCCGGTCGGTGACGATAAGCGCGGTGACCAGCACGATGCCGAGACCGCCGCCGATCCAGCAGATCACCTGTGCGGCACGGACATTGCCGGGCATCCGTACACGGTGCAGTCCCGCGACATCGTCGTGTCCGCTAGGGACTGCGGCGTACCTTGGGTTGTGGGCAGCTCCGCCGAGATACTGCGCCGCGGCCTCGGGATATCCGGGATCGCCGGGGTACGTGAGATAGCTGCCATCGTGCGTCCGCCGGGTGGCGGAGTACGGTGCGGCAGGCCGACCGAACGGCGGCACGGAGGGTTCGATCGACGCGGAAATCGGTACGGCGGGGTGGTGTTCGGGGCCGGTCACGGCTGTCCTCTCCGAATGAATCATCGGGGGTGACAACACGGACGATTCCGTACCCCCGACGATATTCAAGATCACCGTGGGGGCTCATCGACGTGCGGGGTCAGCGAGTGCGGGTGAACCAGACCTTCGCAGATGGGCGAAGCAGCATCCCGGCGACCGCACCATTGGCCACGACCCCGACCACGCCAGGCGGCAGACCGGTGAGAATGCCGGTCGACGACACCACGCACGCCAGCACCGCGACAGCGATCGTCACCTGGCGCACCGTATCGGTGCCGCGCCCGAACAGCAGCACCAGCGGGATCAGAGCGAATGACGGTAGATAGCCGGCGATCAGCGCGCCCAATGAGCCGCCGAGTGCGACGGTGATCACGATCAGCACGACCCCGACGGCGGCAGCGACGGCGGCGATCAATCGCGCGCCGCGTACGGCCGCGGGCATGACGCCCTGCGGGGTGGCCTCGTCGTCGTACAGGTCATCACCTGTTCGCGGCAGGGCTGCAGCGTCGGTCATCGCACGTCCTTTCGGGCACAGAATCCGAGCACTCACGCTACACAGGCGAGCTCGCCGGTCTCGGTTCGGTCAGCCGTCGCCCGCAGCGCAGGTGACCGACGCCCCAATCATCGTGGCCGACCCGCTCAGCGGTGCGAACCTGTCGGCCCCCCTCGCTAGTCTGGACAGGTGGCAGATCCCGCGATGTACCGGCCGGCGCCGGGCACGATTCCCGTCGAACCCGGTGTGTACAAGTTCCGGGACGTGCACGGGCGGGTCATCTATGTCGGGAAGGCCAAGAGTCTGCGGAGTCGGTTGAACTCCTACTTCGCGGATCTGACCTCGTTGCATCAGCGCACCGCGCAGATGGTGTCCACTGCCGCCTCGGTGGAGTGGACCGTGGTGTCCACCGAGGTGGAGGCGTTGCAGCTCGAGTACAACTGGATCAAGGAATTCGATCCGCGGTTCAATGTGCGGTACCGCGACGACAAGACCTATCCGGTGCTGGCGGTGACCCTCAATGAGGAGTATCCGCGGCTGTTCGTCTATCGCGGTGCCCGTAAGAAGGGTGTGCGGTACTTCGGTCCGTATGCCCATGCGTGGGCCATTCGCGAGACCTTGGATCTGCTGCTGCGGGTGTTCCCGGCGCGCACCTGCTCCAACGGAGTGTTCAAGCGGCACAACCAGATCGGGCGTCCGTGCCTGCTCGGCTACATCGACAAGTGTTCCGCGCCGTGCGTGGGCCGGGTCAGTGCCGACGAGCACCGCCGGATCGTCGACGAGTTCTGTGACTTCCTGTCCGGCAAGACCGACAAGATGGTGCGCGCGCTGGAACGTCGCATGCACGCCGCCGCCGAAGAGCTCGACTTCGAGAACGCCGCCCGCCTGCGCGACGACGCCGGGGCGCTGCGCCGCGCACTCGAGAAACAGGCCGTGGTCCTGGGCTCGGGCACCGACGCAGATGTGATCGCCTTCGCCACCGACGAGCTCGAGGCCGCGGTCCAGATCTTCCATGTGCGCGACGGGCGCGTGCGCGGCCAGCGCGGCTGGGTCGTGGACAAATCCGGCGATGCCCTCGATGTCGCCGAATCGGGCACCGAACTGGCGGCATTGGTCGAACAGTTCCTCACCCAGTTCTACGGCGAACAGTCCGCCATGGCCGACCAGAACGGCGACGCCGCCATCGTGGTCCCGCGCGAAGTGCTCGTCCCGGAACTGCCCGCCGATGCCGAGGAGATCGGCCAGTGGCTCAGCGACATGCGCGGCTCCGCGGTCTCGCTGCGCATCCCGCAGCGCGGCGACAAGAAGGCCTTGGCCGAGACGGTTCAGCGCAACGCCGCCGAGGCGCTGGCCCAGCACAAACTGCGCCGCGCCGGTGACCTCACCTCGAGATCGCAAGCGCTGCAAGACATTCAGGAAGCACTCGAACTCGACAGCGCCCCGTTGCGCATCGAATGCGTCGACATCAGCCACGTCCAGGGCACCGATGTGGTCGCCTCGCTGGTGGTGTTCGAAGACGGGCTGGCCCGCAAGTCCGACTACCGCCACTACGCCATCAAGGAAGCCGCGGGCGACGGCCGCTCCGACGACGTGGGCAGCATCGCCGAAGTCACCCGCCGCCGCTTCGCCCGTCTGGCCCGCGACCGCGAACAACCCGTCGAGATCGAACCCGACGAGGGCGACGAACCCACTTCGCGCCCCGGCATCGACCCCACCACCGGCCGCCCGCGCCGCTTCGCCTACCCGCCCAACCTCTACGTCGTCGACGGCGGCGCACCCCAGGTCGCCGCCGCCGCAGGCGTGCTCGACGAACTGGGCATCACCGATGTCGCGGTCATCGGCCTGGCCAAACGCCTGGAAGAGGTCTGGGTCCCCGGCGAGCCCGACCCGGTGATCATGCCGCGCAACAGCGAGGCCCTGTTCCTACTGCAACGCGTGCGCGACGAGGCTCACCGCTTCGCCATCACCTTCCACCGCAGCAAACGCTCCCGCCGGATGACAGCGTCGGCGCTGGACTCGGTGCCGGGCCTGGGCGAAACCAGACGCACCGCGCTGGTCACCCACTTCGGATCGGTGGCCAAGATCAAGAACGCGACCGTCGAGGAAATCACCACGGTGCCAGGAATCGGCGTCTCGACCGCGAAAGCAGTACTCGCGGCACTGAACGGTTCGCAGCCGGAGCTGACCAGCGCAGAGCCTGCGCCGAGCAGCCCGCAGCCGGGGCCGGACAGCGTAGAGCCGTCGCCGAACACCTCACAGCTGGCGCTGAACAGCGCAGAGCCCGCGCCGAACAGCCCGGAGCCGGGGCCGAACACCTCATAACCGCGAGCTGCGCGGATCGCAGGACGCAACATTGCGTGTGCCGTACGTTGTGTGTCTGCGCCCGATACCCGAACCGGTGCGGGATGATCGAAAGGCACCCAGAAACGGATCCGGTAGGAAATGACACGCGTCGAATCGAATAACAAGGCGGGGGCGGCTCCCGGCAAGTCCGGGACGGCAACCGACACACAGCAACCCGTAGAAGTGGTCATCGTCACCGGCTTGTCCGGCGCGGGCCGCGGCACTGCCGCGCGCGTGCTCGAGGATCTGGGCTGGTACGTCACCGACAACCTGCCCCCCGAGCTGATCGGGCGCATGATCGAGCTGGGCGCCGCGGCCGACCCGCCGATCCGGCGACTCGCCCTGGTCATGGACGTGCGCAGCCGGTTCTTCACCGGCGAGCTGTCCGGTGTCACCGAGCAGCTGCGCGCCGCGGGCATTCGCACCAGAGTGCTGTTCCTGGAAGCTTCCGACGACGTGCTGATCCGGCGATTCGGTTTCGCGCGGCGCCGTCATCCGCTGCAGAGCGACAGCCCCGACGGCACCCTGTCGGCCGGTCTGACCGCCGAACGAGCCAGGCTCGCCCCGGTCAAAGGCGCCGCCGACCTGGTCATCGACACCACCGCGCTGTCGATCCACCAGTTGCACCGCAAACTGGAAGAGGCCTACGGTGCGGGCGCGCCAGCCGCACTGCAGCTGACCGTGCAGTCGTTCGGCTTCAAGTACGGTGTTCCCCTCGACGCCGACATGGTGTTGGACGTGCGATTCCTGCCCAACCCGCATTGGATTCCGGAACTGCGGGAACACACCGGGCAGGAGTCGGTGGTCAGCGACTACGTGCTGTCCAGGCCGGGCGCACAGGACTACCTGCGCACCGGCACACACCTGGTCGACCTGACCACGACCGGATACCGGCAAGAGGGGAAGCGATACATGACCGTGGCAGTGGGGTGCACCGGCGGCAAGCATCGCAGCGTCGCCATCGCCGAGGCACTTGGCACGCGCATCGGCGCCGACACCGAGCACACCGCGGTGGACGTCGTGCGCGTTGTGCACCGGGACCTGGGGCGCGAATGAACGGCAGCGACACCGAACCGGCCGTGGTGGCGCTGGGCGGCGGACACGGGCTGTACGCGACGCTGACGGCGCTGCGCAGGCTGACCACGCGGATCACCGCCGTGGTCACCGTCGCCGACGACGGCGGGTCGTCGGGCCGACTACGCGCCGAACTGGGCATGCTGCCGCCCGGCGATCTACGGATGGCGCTGGCGGCGCTGTCCGAGGACGCCGACGGCATCTGGACCACCACCGTGCAACACCGCTTCGGCGGCACGGGCGCGCTGGCCGGGCACTCGGTGGGCAATCTGATCCTGGCCGGGCTCACCGATGTGCTGGGTGACCCGGTGGCGGCGCTGGACGAAGTGGGCCGCCTGCTGCGGATCACCGGCCGGGTGCTGCCGATGTCGCCGATTCCGTTGGACATCGAAGCGGAAGTGTCAGGGCTGGAATCGGATCCGCGGATCGGCCGGTGTGTGCGCGGTCAGGTTGCGGTGGCGACCACGCCGGGTAATGTCCGGCGGGTGCGGCTGATTCCGTCCGATCCGCCCGCCAGCCCCGACGCGACCGCGGCCATCGAACGCGCGGATGTTGTTGTGCTGGGCCCGGGTTCGTGGTTCACCAGTGTCATTCCGCATGTGCTGGTGCCGCAATTGCACGAGGCGCTGGTGCGCACGCACGCCCGGAAAGTGCTGGTGTTGAATCTCGCCGCGGAGCCGGGGGAGACGGCCGGCTTTTCCGCGGAGCGTCATCTGCATGTATTGTCCCAGCACGCACCGGATTTCGCGGTCGATGACGTACTGGTCGACTCGGCGTCGGTACCGCAGGGGCGGCAACGGGAACATGTGGCAAGAGCCGCCGAACAGTTGCGTGCACGGGTAACGTTCTGCGATGTCGCCGAAACGGGAACGGATCGGCACCATCGGGGAAAGCTTGCCGCCGCGCTGGATCAACTGATCCGGTCGCCGCGGTCGCAACTGGCTGGGCTTCGAGTCGATGGACGGCACAGTGCCTCAGATGCGCACAGTGTTGCAGAACAGCGTTCGGGGTCGGTGGGAAAGGAGCGCGTCTCGTGGCGATGACAGCCGAGGTCAAGGACGAGCTGAGCAGGCTCGTGGTGTCGCAGGTCAGTTCGCGGAAAGCGGAGCTGTCGGCCCTGCTGCGGTTTGCGGGCGGTCTGCACATCGTGGGGGGCAGGGTGATCGTGGAAGCCGAGGTGGACATGGGGTCCATCGCCCGCCGCCTGCGCAGAGAGATTTTCGAGCTGTACGGATACGGCTCCGACGTGCACGTACTCGGGGCGGGTGGGTTGCGTAAGACCTCCCGTTACGTGGTGCGGGTGTCCAAGGAGGGCGAGGCGCTGGCCCGGCAGACCGGGTTGCTCGATGTGCGCGGACGCCCCGTGCGCGGCCTGCCCGCGCAGGTGGTCGGCGGCAGCATCGGTGACGCCGAAGCGGCGTGGCGCGGTGCGTTTCTCGCGCACGGCTCGCTCACCGAGCCGGGTCGTTCCTCGGCGCTCGAGGTGAGCTGCCCGGGTCCCGAGGCAGCACTGGCACTGGTCGGCGCGGCGCGCAGGCTTGGCATCACCGCCAAGGCACGCGAGGTGCGCGGCACCGATCGCGTGGTCGTGCGCGACGGTGAGGCGATCGGCGCCCTGCTGACCCGCATGGGCGCGCAGGACACCCGGCTCACCTGGGAAGAACGGCGGATGCGCCGCGAGGTGCGTGCCACCGCCAACCGCCTGGCCAACTTCGACGACGCGAACCTGCGTCGGTCCGCGCGCGCGGCCGTGGCGGCGGCGGCCAGGGTGGAACGGGCGTTGGAGATCCTCGCCGACGACGTGCCCGAACATCTGGCCGCGGCGGGCCGGTTACGGGTGCAGCACCGGCAGGCCTCGCTCGAGGAGCTGGGTCAGCTGGCCGAGCCGCCGATGACCAAAGACGCTGTGGCAGGCCGCATTCGACGCTTGCTGTCGATGGCCGACCGACGCGCCAAGGACCTCGGCATTCCCGACACCGAGTCCGCGGTCACCGCGGAGCTGCTCGACGACGCGTAGGCGGGTGCCGCACCGAAAGGTGCGGCCGATCAGACGATTCGAGTGACGAATCAGACTATTGGGGCAGAGCGGTCATACGTGACCGCTCTGCCCTTTATTCTGGGTTTTCCCGGAAGCGTGGGGCCCGGGTCGTCATAAATCGCAGGTGGCTGTCGGTGGGCTACCGGCGGCCACTACTGTGGTTGAGGTCGGAATTGAATCCGCTTGAAAGCTGAGGAGCGATAACGTGACTGTCCGGGTAGGTATCAACGGCTTCGGTCGTATCGGACGTAATTTCTTCCGTGCGGTGGAGGCCTTGAAGGCTGTCGGCGAGACCGATATCGAGATCGTCGCGGTCAACGACCTCACCGACATCAACACTCTCGCCACCCTGCTGAAGTACGACTCGATCCTGGGTCGTCTGCCGCAGAACGTCTCGGTCGAGGGCGACACCATCGTGGTCGGCGAGCAGCGCATCAAGGCGCTCGCGATCAAGGAAGGCCCTTCGGCACTGCCGTGGGCCGAGCTGGGTGTCGACGTCGTCGTCGAGTCCACCGGCATCTTCACCGCCGCAGAGAAGGCCAAGGGTCACCTGTCCGCGGGTGCCAAGAAGGTCATCATCTCCGCGCCTGCCACCGGCGACGACATCACCATCGTGATGGGCGTCAACGATGACAAGTACGACGGCAGCCAGAACATCATCTCCAACGCGTCGTGCACCACGAACTGCCTCGGCCCCGTGGCCAAGGTGCTCAACGACTCGTTCGGCATCGTGAACGGTCTGATGACCACCGTGCACGCGTACACCCAGGACCAGAACCTGCAGGACGCGCCGCACAAGGACCTGCGTCGCGCCCGCGCCGCGGCCCTGAACATCGTGCCCACCGGCACCGGTGCGGCGAAGGCCATCGGCCTGGTGCTGCCCGAACTGCAGGGCAAGCTCGACGGCTACGCGCTGCGCGTTCCGGTCCCGACCGGCTCGGTCGTCGACCTCACCGCGACCCTGGCCAAGACGGCCACCGTCGAGGAGATCAACGCCGCGATGAAGGCCGCTGCCGAAGGTCCGATGAAGGGCATCCTCAAGTACAACGAGGACCCGATCGTGTCCAGCGACATCGTCACCGACCCGCACTCCTCGATCTACGACGCGCCGCTGACCAAGGTCATCGACAACCAGGTCAAGGTCGTGTCCTGGTACGACAACGAGTGGGGCTACTCCAACCGCCTGGCCAACCTGGTCGATCTCGTCGGCAAGTCGCTCTGACCGTCATGACAGTTCAGACACTGCAGGACCTGCTGGCCGAGGGTGTCGAAGGTCGGGGCGTGCTCGTGCGCTCCGACCTGAACGTCCCCCTCGACGACAACGGTCAGATCACCGACCCGGGCCGCATCATCGCCTCGGTCCCGACCATCAAGGCGCTGGTCGACGCCGGCGCCAAGGTGGTCGTGATGGCACACCTGGGCCGCCCCAAGGGTGAGCCCGACGCCAAGTTCTCGCTCGCCCCCGTGGCCGCGAAGCTGGCCGAGCTGCTGGGCCGCAACGTGCAGCTCGCCGGTGACGTGGTGGGCTACGACGCGCTGTCGCGCTCGGAAGGCCTCACCGACGGCGACGTGCTGCTGCTCGAGAACGTGCGCTTCGACCCGCGCGAGACCAGCAAGGACGAGGCGGAGCGGGCCAAGTTGGCCGCGGCGTTCGTCGAGCTGGTCGGCGACGACGGTGCGTTCGTGTCCGACGGTTTCGGTGTGGTGCACCGCAAGCAGGCGTCGGTCTACGACGTGGCGAAGGTGCTGCCGCACTACGCGGGCACGCTGGTCGCCGCCGAGGTCGAGGTGCTGCAGAAGCTCACCCAGGATCCGGCCCGCCCGTACGCGGTCGTGTTGGGCGGTTCGAAGGTCTCGGACAAGCTCGCTGTCATCGAGGCGCTGGCCCCCAAGGTCGACACCCTGGTGATCGGCGGCGGCATGTGCTTCACCTTCCTTGCCGCGCAAGGGCTTCCGGTCGGTGGCTCGCTGCTGCAGGCCGAGATGATCGACACCTGCAAGGACCTGCTCGAGCGCTTCGGCGACGTGCTGCACCTGCCGGTCGACATCGTGGTGGCCGACAAGTTCGCGCCCGACGCGGACTCCAAGACCGTCGCGTCCACCGAGATCCCCGACGGCTGGCTGGGCCTGGACATCGGCCCCGAGTCGGTGGCCCGGTTCTCCGCGCTGCTCACCGAAGCCAAGACGGTGTTCTGGAACGGCCCGATGGGCGTGTTCGAGTTCGAGAAGTTCGCCGCGGGCACCCGTGGCGTCGCCGAAGCCATCGTGACCGCCACCGCCAAGGGTGCGTTCACGGTCGTCGGCGGCGGTGACTCCGCGGCCGCGGTGCGCACGCTGGGCCTGCCCGATGACGGGTTCTCGCACATCTCCACCGGTGGTGGCGCTTCCCTGGAATACCTGGAAGGCAAAGAGCTGCCCGGTATTTCGGTGCTGGAGGGCTGAGCGATGGCAGCGCGTAAACCGCTCATCGCGGGCAACTGGAAGATGAACCTGAACCACCTCGAGGCCATTTCGCTGGTGCAGAAGGTGGCGTTCGCGCTGCCGGAGAAGTACTTCGCGAAGGTCGACGTGGCGGTCATCCCGCCGTTCACCGATCTGCGCAGTGTGCAGTCGATCGTGGACGGCGACAAGCTGCTGATCACCTACGGTGCGCAGGACGTCTCGGCGCACGACTCCGGTGCCTACACCGGTGAGATCAGCGGCGCGATGCTGGCCAAGCTCGGCTGCACCTACGTGGTGGTCGGGCATTCGGAGCGTCGTCAGTACCACCACGAGGACGACGCGACCGTGCTGGCCAAGGCCAAGCAGGCGCTGAAGTACGAGCTCACCCCGATCGTGTGCATCGGTGAGGGGCTCGGGGTCCGCGAGGCGGGCACGCATGTGGAGTACAACCTCGAGCAGTTGCGTGGTTCGCTCAAAGGTCTGACGGCGGAACAGATTTCGCAGGTCGTCATCGCCTACGAGCCCGTCTGGGCCATCGGCACGGGCAAGGTCGCCTCGGCGGCCGACGCGCAGGAAGTGTGCGGCGCGATCCGTGGCGAGCTGGAGAAGCTGGCTTCGCCCGAGGTCGCCGCGGGTGTGCGGGTGCTCTACGGCGGGTCGGTGAACGCCAAGAACATCGGCGAGCTGATCCGTCAGCCCGATGTCGACGGTGCGCTGGTGGGTGGTGCGTCGCTCAAGGGTGACGAGTTCGCCACGCTGTCGGCGATCGCCGCGGGTGGTCCGCTGCCCTGATCGAGTAGGAACAACGCTGAGGGCCGCAAACCGATTGGTTTGCGGCCCTTCGCTTTTCGTAGCTACAGCTGTGCGTGCAGGATCAGGCCGAAGCCGTTGTCGTTGCGCAAGGTGAGAGTGTCGGCGTCGATGGTGGCGGTGGTTTTGCCGTCCAGTGCGCGCAGCACGTTCTGCTCGACTTCCATCACATCGGGCGGGCACATCATCCTGGTGGTGGCCACCGCGAACGTGACCGTCGCGCCGTCGACAGCCGCGGTGCCGGTCATCCGGTTGCACCCGGCGTTGCCGCTGACGGCGCCGCCGTCGCTGATCAGCAGGGTCGGGGCCGCCTCGTCGAGCGCGGTCGAGCGGACCTGCGCGTCGGGGGTGAGCATGGTGCCGGCCGCCCACGTGGTGCCGATCAGCGGCTTGTCGGGGGACGCGATCTTCTTGTCGGTGAGGTACACGGTGGTGCCTGCGCCGGTGAGCGTGAGCTTGCCACCGTCGAGGCGCCAGCCCGGCGCGGACTCCAGGAAAGTGTTCTGCCAGCCGTCAGCCTTGGCGCCTTCGCCCGGACACCCCATCAGGGTGCTCGCCAGCGCAGACGTACGCAGGATGCGATCGCTGAGGTCGACGGTGCCGCTGCTGGTGTTGCAGCCGGAGTTCGCCGAGATCCGGCCGTCGGCGAACGTGAGCGTCAACGGGCCGCCGCCGGGGATCGAGCCGCCTTCGACCTCGGTGGAAATATAGGTGTGGCCCATCGGCGTGGCGGCCTCGTCGGCCGGTTCCTTCTCCGCCGACCCACACCCGGCCACCGCCACGGTGAGAACGGCGAGGGCGGCGAGACGTCGAACAGTGATCCGCATGAAGCCGATCGTACGGCCCGCCCCGAACACCGACCGGCAGTGTTCGAGGCGGGTTGTCGGGTTCTGACCGACCGCGGTGTCCTGGCAGGTCGCGGTGCCGACCACACCGGAAGCCTGATCTTCGGCGATCACCTTGCCGTCGACGGTCACCTTGCACGAGACCGTCCCCCCGTCGACGCCCGCGAGGCGAACTTCCCCGATCCGCCCATCACGCTCGGTGTTTCGCTTTCTATTGTCGTGGGCCACAAGGTATCTGAGAGTTCGCGGGGAACTGGCGCAGCGGGCGCGCGGGGGCCGGGTGGCGCGGTCGCATCACGCGGGATGTCGGGGGCCGGGGATAAGGTCGGTGGGTGAGCATTGTCGCGGCGGAACGGATGTCGACCTGGGCGCCGTTGCGGTCGCCGCTGTTCCGGGCGTTGTGGATCGCGCAGTTGGTATCGAACCTGGGCACGTGGATGCAGACGGTCGGCGCGCAATGGCTGGTGGTCGACCAGCCGAACGCGGCCGCGCTGGTGGCCTTCGTGCAGACCGCGCTGACCTTGCCGGTGATGTTGCTGTCGATCCCGTCGGGGGTGCTCGCGGACCTGGTGGACCGGCGCAGGCTGCTGCTGGTCGCGCAGTCCGGCATGGCGGTGGTCTCGCTGTGCCTCACGGTGTCCACCGCCACCGGCCAAACTACGCCCGCGGTCCTGCTCAGTCTGCTGTTCCTGCTCGGATGCGGGCAGGCACTGACCGCGCCCGCCTGGCAGGCGGTGCAGTCGGAGTTGGTGCCGCGCGATCAGATCACCTCGGCGGCGGCGTTGGGCAGTATGAGCGTGAACATCGGCCGCGCCGTGGGCCCCGCGGTGGCGGGAGTGATCGTGTCGCTGGCCGGGCCGACCGTGGTGTTCGGGTTCAACACGGTGTCGTTCGTCGGGATCGTCGCGGTGCTGCTGGTATCGAAATGGCCCACGCGAAGCAGTCCGCTGCCCAGCGAACGGCCACTGGCCGCGCTACAGGCAGGCACCCGGTTCATCCGTGCCGCGCCCGCGATCCGGCGGGTGCTGCTGCGGGCGATCCTGTTCATCGCCCCCGCGAGTGCGGTGTGGTCGCTGCTGCCGGTGATCGCGCACGACCGGCTCGGGCTGTCGTCGGACGGGTACGGGCTGCTGCTTGGCGCACTCGGACTCGGTGCCGTGTGTGGTGCGCTGGGATTGTCGCGGCTGCGGATCCTGTTCACGCCCACGCAGCGTTTGGCGTTGGCCGCGGTGCTGTTCGGCATGGGTGCCGTAGCGACCGCGCTGGTGCACAACGTGGTCGTGGTGCTGGTGTTGCTGGTGGGGGCCGGGCTGGCGTGGCTGCTGGCGATGTCGACGCTGAACTCGACCATGCAGTTGCTGCTGCCCGCGTGGGTGCGGGCGCGCGGACTGTCGGTGTACATGCTCGTATTCATGGGCGGGCAGGCGATCGGTTCGCTGCTGTGGGGCCTGGTCGCCGGTGCGTACGGTGCCGTGACTGCGCTGCTGATCGCCGCAGGGCTGCTGGCGGGGTGTGCGGTGAGCACGGTGTGGTGGCCGATCCGCCACAACGTCGAGGAGATCGACCTGTCCCCGGCGGCGTTCTGGCCCGAACCGCAACTGGTCGTGGAACCCGAACCCGAGGACGGTCCCGTGCTGGTGATGCGCGGCTACGACGTGCCGCCCGCCGATGTGGCGGTGTTCACCGACTCGATGGCGCTGGTCGGCCGCTCCCGGCAGCGCACCGGCGCGATGGAATGGCGCCTGTACCGCGACGTCGGCACCGTCGACCGCTTCGTCGAAGCCTTCGTCGTACGCTCCTGGGCCGAGCACATGCACCAGCACCAAGTGCGCCTGACCGCCCGCGATCTAGAGATCGAACAGACCGTCGCCCAGTACTCCGCAGGCCCCCAGACCGTCTCGCACCTGGTCGCGGTGGAGCCTGGTTAGACCCTTCGGTCCTCGACCACCTAGGATGGTCGGCATGTCGCTGTTCCTCGATATCCTCCTTGTTGTCACCAGCTTGCTGTTGGTGCTGCTGGTGCTGTTGCACCGCGCCAAGGGCGGCGGCCTGTCCAGCCTCTTCGGTGGCGGCATGCAGTCGAGCCTGTCCGGCTCCACAGTCGTAGAGAAGAACCTCACCCGCATCACCATCTTCGTGGGCATCGTCTGGTTCATCGCGATCCTGGGCATCGGCCTCGAGATCAAGTTCGCCTGAGTTCACCCCAGTTCCTTCACCCTGCCGACCAGCGCACAGGCTGTCGGTAGGGTGTTTCTATGAGCTATGGGGGAGTGGCGCCGGTTCCGACTGTCTCCGCAGGGGAGCGGCGGGCACCGAGTTGGTGGCCGGTGGGATCCAGCGTGATCATCGGTGTGGTCGTGCTGTGCTGCCTGGGCTGGGTGTGGGCTGCCGTGACCCACGCCGACTTCGAGATGCTGCTGATCCTGCCGCTGTTTTTGGTCTTGACCGGTCTGGTGTGGGCCGTGTGGTCGATTTCCGGGCTGCTAATGTACCGCGTCGGGTGGATCAGCCTTGTCGTGCCGCTCGTCGTGGTGTTCACGGTGGGACTGCTGTCGAGTGGGCTGCCGGAACGGCTCGGGTGGCGGCTGTCGGAATCCGGGCTCGAGCAGGCCGCCCGAGCCTGCGATCCAGCCGACGGCAACCGTCGGATCGGGATGTATTCGATCAGCACGATCAAAGCTCGGGACAACGGGTGCCTGCTGACGGTTCCAGGGATGGGGGTGATCATGCCGGCCGGGTACGCCTACATGCCGGCAGGCGAACCACCCGCCGCGAGTGGGGAATACGACGAGAGTTACACCCACCTCGAGGGCCCGTGGTATCGGTTTACGAACTAGCTCAGCACCGTACGCCGTGCGGCGGTCTCGATCGCGGTTTCGCTCAACAGCACGGTGTCCGCGGCGGGACCGAGGGGGATGAAGCTGTCCTCGCTGGTGACGCGGGCGAGTGCGCCGCGGTATCCGCCGTCGATCAGTGCCGCGTAGACGGATTCGGAAACTCCACCGCTGCTGCGGGTTTCGTCGGCCACGAGAACCCGGCTGGTGACTTCGGCGTGGTGGAGAAGGTCATCGACCGGTAGTGGGTTCAGCCAGCGCAAGTCCAGGACGCGTGCGTGAATTCCCCTGGTGGCCAGACGATCAGCGGTGCGCACGCTCATCGGTACGCCGTTGCCGAAGGTGACGATGGTGAGGTCTTTACCGTCACCGTAGACGCGGGCACTGCCGATCGGGATGTGCTCGGAAACCGGTGCCGCCTGCCATGATTCGTCGCCTGGGCGCAGATCCCTGGTGTGATACAGCGCGATCGGTTCCACGAACACGCAGACGCGACCGTCGACCCTGGCGGCTGACACACAGGTTCGCAGCAGACCGGCCGCATCATCGGCGCGCGATGGCACGGCCACCACCACGCCCGGGATATCACGCAGTGCCGCAAGGGAATTGTCGTTGTGGAAGTGGCCGCCGAAGCCCTTTTGGTAGGCCAGGCCTGCGATGCGGAGGACCATCGGGTTGCGGTACTGGCCGTTCGAGAAGAACTGCAGGGTGGCTGCTTCGCCGCGGATCTGGTCGGCGGCGTTGTGGACGTAGGCCAGGTATTGGACCTCGGGGATGGGGATGAAACCGGCCAGGGCGGTGCCGAGGGCGGTGCCGAGGATGGACTGTTCGTCGAGGAGGGTGTCGAAGACTCGACGGGCTCCGAAGCGTTTTCTCAGGCCTTTGGTGACGCCGTAGACGCCGCCTTTTCGGCCGACGTCCTCGCCGAATACGAGCACGTCACGGTTCTCGGCGAGGAGTTCGCCGAGGGTGTGGTTGATCGACTGTGCCAGTGTCATCGGAGCGGGGAGTTCCGTTGTCGCGGATTCAGGGTGGGGCCGGGTCACGTCTTCACGGATGGCATCGGGATGGGTCGGGGCCAGAGGTGCGATCACCGCGGCCGCGGAATCGAGTCGGGCCTCCCGCACCACCTCGTCGGCGGTCTCGCGCACGCGCGCACCGATGCGCTCGTAGCGATCGAGGAGGTCGTCGGCGTCGGTGACACCCGCTGAGATCAGGTAGCGGGCGGTGCCGAGGAGTGGGTCGCGAGCGAGGTCGGCGGCGATGTCAGCGGGGCTGCGGTAGGCAGACTCGACATCGGAGCCCGCGTGCCCCCCGAGTCGGACCGTGCGCAGATGCAGGAACACCGGCACCCGCCAGGTCCGCGCCAGATGCACCGCGTCCTGCGCGGCACCGAGCGCATCGGGCAGGTCGCACCCGTCGGCGGCGAGGTAGGTCAGGCCCGGTCGCGGACCGTAAGCCCGCTCGATCCAGTCCGGCGCGGTGGGCACGCTGATGCCCAGACCGTTGTCCTCACACACGAAAACCAACGGCATCGGCACCCCCTGATGGGCTGCGTGCAGTGCGGCGTTGATGGCCCCGACGGCCGTCGAATGATTCGCCGACGCATCACCGAAACTGCACACCACCACCGCGTCGGCAGGCCACGAACACGAAACCCCTTGCTTGGCAGCTCGATCCAACGCGAACGCCAACCCCACCGCGCGTGGCAGATGCGAAGCGATGGTCGAAGTCTGCGGAATGATCGACGCTGCCGCACTGCCGATCACCTTGTGCCGCCCACCCGAAATCGGATCCGCCGCCGCCGCGACCACCCCGAGTAACACATCCCGAATCGGATCCAACCAACGAATCTGCTTGCACCGCTGCACAAAGAACGCCGCCGACCGATAGTGCAGCAGCGCCGGATCGTCCACCCGCAACGCGGCCGCCACCGCCGCATTGCCCTCGTGCCCCGAAGACCCGATGCTGTAGAACCCCTGCCGAGCAGCCCCCAGCCGCCGCGCCGTCAGGTCGAGATGCCTACTGGCAACCTGAGAGTCGAACAGTTCGATCCCGAACGCGGCATCGATGGCCCCCACCGAATCGATTCGATCGGGCACAGCGATCCGCCCCATCGCGCCCCGAAAAGCCTCATCCAGGTCAAGCGAACCCAGCGCCACCGCAACTCCTCGCCCGCAGTCGAGTCGACGTCCGAACCGTCGGCATCTGCCAAGAAAACTACTGTCATGGCGCGGGCAGCACGGGGCAATTCCCGTAGACGCGCGCAACTTGTGTTACTCGACCGCGAGGCCCGCACGGCGATGGGCCCGAAATCCGTGGCTCCGATTCGGGAGTGAGTGATCACACATTCGGCCGCACGTCGCCCGGGTGCGACAGCGTCAATTCCCCTGGTGGAACGGCATTGTGGGATGCGACAGTGAGTAGTGCGTGATGACTATCAATCCGCACGCAGGTTTTGACGGGGGCGCATTGGTCATGTTTACAGTGGCGCGTCCGGCACCGTGACGGTGCCGTATGTCGACATGATCAAGAAGCGGGGAGTTCGAGATGGCCGGCAAGCACCGAAGAGTCAAAGCAGGAATAATCGCCAGACGCGCGGCACCGGCATTGGGGATCCTTCCCGTGATGTTCGCTGTCGCCTGCACCAACACCGGCACCGATGTCGCGAGTTCGACATCCACCAGCCAGGCGCCCGGCGACACGCAGGCGCCGAAAACCACGACGGCGACGCCGAATCCGGCGACACCGAAACCCGAACCGGGAACCGCCACCCCGCCGCCGCCCGGTGATCGGGGTGCCACGCCGGTGGTCGGGCCGGGGCGCACCACCACGGTGCAGCCGGGTGTCACCGCGCCGGGCGATGATCCCAACGCCGCGTTCGGGCCGCGCACGACTCCGCGTCAGCCGGGGGTGACCGTGCCGCGTGAGGCCAAGCCGGGTCCGTTCGGGGAATATGTTGTGCCGCCGGGTCATCGGACGGTGCCCAGCAACGAGGGTGCGCCGCCGGTGAACCTGGGCGCGCTGCACGCACCGCAAGCGGTGGAGCCGGTCGCGCCGATCGCCCCGCCGGACCGGACGCTGCGGTTGGGCGACTTCACCTCGCCGGTGCCCGACGCGGTGCCCGAGGACCTTCTCGACGGGGTGAACTCGGCCGCCGCCAACACCGAAGCGGCGATCGCCACAGGTGGTAAGTCGATCGGCATCGACCCGAGTCGTTCGGACAAGATCGCCGCAGGCGCCTTGGCCGGCGCGGCGGTGGCCGGCGTGCCGACAGCGGTCGCGTGTGGCGTGGCCGGTGGGTTGATCACCTCTGTCACGCTCGCCCCCGCCGCCGCGGTCGCGGCCGGTGCCGCTGCGGGCGCCGCGACGGCCGGGGTGATGGCCGCCCCTGCGGCAGGCGCTGCGTACGCGGCCACGGTCGCCGCGGGTTCGGCAGTCGGCGCGGTCGCCTGCGGTGTACCCGCAGCAGTGGTCGGCGGCGTTATCGGCGGAGCGGTAGGAAGCGTGGTCTGACGCGGCCGCTGCGCACACTGTGATCTGAACACACGTTGCCCTCCATGCCGATTCGGCTGGAGGGCAACGTTTTTCGGTATGTGGACCTAGCGCGGTCAGCGTGCTCACGGTGAATCTCGCTGTCCCCTTTGGCAATGGACGCGATCAACACTCGGTCGTCGGCCACGGTCGTGGTGATGAGTCAACGTCGTTCAGTATGCGGACCCTAGTGCGAGACAGCGTGCTCAAGACGAATCTCACTGTCCCCGTTCGGCAATCGACGCGATCAACGTTCGCCCGTCACGCACCGTCGTGGTAATGAGCTGGGTATAGAGCAGATCGTCGGCCGGAGAACCACCGGGCCGACGTTCGGTCAGGTCGAGTTCGTAACTGTCGGGCCCGATTTGGCTGATCTGGGCGCAGTAGGTGGTGCCGACCGGAATGTACTTGTCGATGCCGCCCTGGATGGTCGGCGCCGAACCCACCGTGTCGGCCTCGGGTGCCACGAACGACCGCGCCTTCTCACCGTCGCGGTCGGTGTAGAACGCGTACTCGAACCCCAGGATCACGCCGGGACCGGAGTGGATGTCACCGGGACCGCGGCCGACGGTCAGATTGCCGCGCTGTTCTTCGACGCAGGGCAGTGGTCCTGCCGTCCTGGTCGTCGTCGGCGGGCTCGTCGCGGCGACGACGACCGTTTCGGGTTCGTTGTCCTGACCCGTCACCACCACATAGGTCATCCCCGCCGCGACGCCGATCGCCACCGTGGCCACCGCGCCGAGGGCGATCAGGCCGATCCCGCGACGACCGGACTTCGCAGCGCCGGTGGCAGGCGTGCTCGCGCTGTGCAGCTCATCGAACAGATCGTCCTCGTCCCACGAGGACTGTTGCCGCGGCCGCCCGGCCGACTTACCGAGCCCGAAGATCTCGGCCATCGGGTCGTCATCCCACGACGGCGGCGGTTCGCCCAGCCGATCATCGCGACTGGGTGGTGGAGATTCGCGATGCGGTTCCTGCGGCAAAGGCGGGCGAGCCTGCATCGGCGGCGGAGGTTCGCGCCGAGCCTGCTGAATCGGCCGTGCGGGTGCCGACCAGTCGGGCAACCCCTCGGTGGCACGCATCGGCTCATTGCCCGCGGGCGCCCGGAACTGAGGCGGCGGCGCCGGGATCATCGCGTCCGGAGCAGACTCCGGATCAGCCGGTCGCCACGCAGTCGGCGCCTGCTCGTGCAACCCCGCCACGGCGGCCGGATCGGGCCCGAGTTCGTCCAGCGGCGGACCGAACGGTGACCCCGAACTCTCGTCCTCCCATGGTCCTGAGGAACCCACCCATCACCCTTTCCCTTCCCACGCCGGCACCTCGCACCCGGCTCGAGCGCACACTGCGCGCACGGGGCACGACAGCACCACAGGTAGACAACCCGCGACGTCCCGGCTCGGCGAACTCACGTCCCCCGCCACACCGATCGCCCGACATTTTACCCGCTCCGACCAGGTCGGGAACCGAACAGCGCGCGCGTACAGGGGATACGACCACGCGCTGTGCGAATGATCATGAACTGCCAGAAAAATGTTTAGACGACGAAGCCGGACCGCGAGTATCGCGGTCCGGCTTCGGGAACAGCAGTGATCTATTCGTCGTCGAGCAGCAGATCCGAGGCGGCGGGCTCGTCGATGACCCACGTGGTCGACTCGATGCCGACCGCGCCCGCGGCGGGGACGTCGTCAGGGGAGGCGCCGTTGACCGCGGCGGCCACCGCGGCGGCCTTGCCCTGGCCGCTGACCACGAGCATCACGTGCTTGGAGCGGTGGACCGCGGGCAGGGTCAGGGTGACCCTGGTCGGCGGGGGTTTGGGGCAATCGTGGACGGCGACAACGTATTCCGTTGTTTCGCGGACCGCGGGGGAGTGCGGGAACAGCGAGTCGATGTGACCTTCGGGGCCCATGCCGAGAATGGTGAGGTCGACGTCGCCGCGCTTGTCGAGCTGGTCGTGGATGACCCTGGCGTAGGCGAAGGCGGCTTCCTCGGGGGTGGAGTAGGGGCCGTCGGAGGGGGCGATCGGGAAGATGTGCGCCGGGTTGAGCGGCACGTGGGCCAGCAGGGCCTCGGCCGCTTGCAGGGCGTTGCGGTCGGGGTCGGCCACGGGCACGAAACGTTCGTCGCCCCAGTAGACGAACAGGTTGGCCCAGTCGATGTCGCCGGGGGACCGGCGGACCTTCTCGAGCAGGCGGATGCCGTCGCTGCCGCCGGTCAGCGACACCGAGGCCTGGCCGCGTTCGGCTTGGGCGGCCACGATCACGTCGACGAAGCGTTCGGCCGCGGCGTCGGCCAGCAGCTCGGGGTCGTCGTGGATCTCGATGGTGTTGGCGGGGAATTCGGCACCGAGGTCGTCTGAACTGTCGAGATCACTCATAGGTCACCTTCTCGATTCCGGCGAGCGCTTCGGCGTAGATCTCGTCGGCGTCGAGCCGGCGCAGTTCTTCGGCGAGGCAATCGCGAGTTTCCCGGCGGGCCAACGCAATTCGCTGGTCGGGTTCGCCGGTGCGGGTCAGCGTGGCGGTCCTTCCTAGTTGAGGGCGTTCGATGGCGATCGAATCGGTGGTGCGCTGGATCTCCACCTTCAACTCCCCGGTCTTGCGGATCACCGGGCAGTGCAGACGGGAGGCCAGCCAACCGGCCAGGGTGTCCAGTGCGGGTTCGGACGCCAGCCCCGACACGATCACCTTGGTGACCGGTTCGAACGGCGGCTCGTCCAGGGCCGCGGCCAGCAGCGCCCGCCAGTAGGTGATGCGGCTCCACGCCAGGTCGGTGTCGCCGGAGGCGTAGGTGCGCACTCGGTTCTTGATCGTGGCCAGCGGATCGGGCGCGAAGGTGGCGTCGGTGATGCGACGTTTGGCCAGCTTGCCCACCGAGTCCATCGACGGGAACTCCGGGGCGCCGCGCGGCCACCACGCCACCACCGGGGTGTCGGGCAGCAGGAACGGGGTCACCACGCTGCTCTCGTGGTTCACCAGCGCACCTTGCAGTCGCAGCACGATCACCTCGGCCGCTCCGGCGTCGCCGCCGACGCGGATCTGCGCGTCCAGGCGGGTGTCGGCGTCGCGGTCACCGCGCGCCAGCACGATGACCCGGCAAGGGTGTTCGCGACTGGCGTCGTTGGCGGCGTCGATCGCGTCCTCGGCTTCGGAGGAATCCAGAGTGCACACCACCAGGGTGAGCACCCGACCCTGGGTGATCACGCCGTTGGTCTCGCGCAACTGCACCATCCGCTTACCGACGTCGACGGTGGTGGTGTCGGGCATGTCGACGATCACGGGCGCCGCCATTCCCGCCCGCTGCGCGCGAGCATCTCATCGGCCGAGGTGGGACCCCAGGTCCCGGCCTCGTAGGGTTCGGGTTTACCGCCCGCGGCCCAGTGTGCGAGCACGGGATCGAGGATGCGCCAGGACAATTCGACCTCCGCGTTGACGGGGAACAGCGACGGCACGCCGAGCAGCACGTCGAGGATCAGGCGTTCGTAGGCTTCGGGGGAGGACTCGGTGAAGGCTTCGCCGTAGCTGAAGTCCATGTTCACGTCGCGCACTTCCATGCCCGAACCGGGGACTTTGGAGCCGAAGCGCAAGGTGATGCCCTCGTCGGGCTGCACCCGGATGACCAGGGCGTTCTGGCCCAGTTCCTCGGTCATGGTCTGATCGAAGGGCAGGTGTGGTGCGCGTTTGAACACCACCGCGATCTCGGTCACCCTGCGCCCCAAGCGTTTTCCGGTGCGCAGATAGAACGGCACACCCGCCCAGCGGCGGTTCTCCACGTGCAAGGTCAGTGCCGCATAGGTTTCGGTGCGCGACTGCGGATCGAAGCCCTCTTCCTGATGCAGGCCGACCACGTGCTCGCTGCCCTGCCAGCCCTCGGTGTACTGCCCGCGCGCGGTGGTTTCGTCCAGTGGCGCAACGAGTTTGGTGGCCGACAGCGCCTTGATCTTCTCGGTGGTCAGCTGCATCGGTTCGAAGGAGGTGGGCTCCTCCATCGCGGTCAGCGCCAGCAGCTGCAGCAGGTGGTTCTGGATGACGTCGCGCGCGGCGCCGATCCCGTCGTAATAGCCTGCGCGACCGCCCAATCCGATGTCCTCGGCCATGGTGATCTGCACGCTGTCGACATAGTTGGCGTTCCAGATCGGCTCGAACAGCTCGTTGGCGAAGCGCAGCGCCAGAATGTTCTGGACCGTTTCCTTGCCCAGATAGTGGTCGATCCGGAAGACCTGCTCCTCGGGGAACACCCGGTTGACCAGGGCGTTGAGTTCCTTGGCGCTGGCCAGGTCGTGGCCGAACGGCTTCTCGATCACCACGCGCCGCCACGGGACGTACCCGTCGGGTTCGGGGGTGGCCTGCGCCAGGTCGTGCTCGCACAGCTGGTCCAACACCACCGGGAACATGTTCGGCGGAATCGACAGGTAGAAGGCGTAATTGCCGCCGGTGCCGCGGGTTTCGTCGAGGTGCTTCAAGGTTTCGGCCAGGGTGGCGAAGGCCTTGTCGTCGTCGAAACTGCCCTGCACGAACCGCAGCCCCTCGGCCAGGTGATCCCAGACCTCCTGCCGGAAGGGAGTGCGCGCGTGCTTCTTCACCGCCTCGAGTACCACCGAGGCGAAGTCCTCGTCGGCGTAGTTGCGCCGGGCGAAGCCGACCAGGGCGAAACCAGGGGGCAGCAGCCCCTGGTTCGCCAGGTCATAGATGGCCGGCATCAGCTTCTTGCGGGACAGGTCTCCGGTGACACCGAAGATCACCAGGCAGCACGGGCCCGCGATGAAGGGAACCCGTTTGTCGCGTTCGTCGCGCAGCGGGTTGTGCCACAGCCCCGCCTGATCCGTCGTTGCTGTGCCGGCCATCGTGTTAGTTGCCTTCCGCCGCCGCGATATCCAATTGACCGGTGGTGGCCTCGATCAGCTCACCCCACGCGGCCTCGAACTTGTCGACCCCTTCGCGCTCGAGCAGCGCGAACACGTCGTCGAGATCGACACCGACCGCCGCCAGCTCGGCGAACACCGCGGCACCCTCGGCGCCACGTCCGCTGAGCGTGTCGCCCAGGACCTCACCGTGATCGGCGAAAGCCTGCAGCGTCTTCTCCGGCAGGGTGTTGACCGTGTTCGGTCCCACCAGCTCGGTGACGTAGAGGGTGTCGGAGTACTCGGGGTTCTTCACCCCGGTCGACGCCCACAGCGGCCGCTGCCGGTTGCCACCCTGCGAGGCCAGGTGGTTGTAGGTGGAGGTGTGCGCGCCACCGTCGAACACGTCCTGGTACTCCGCGTACGCCAGTCGAGCGTTGGCCACGCCCGCCTTGCCGCGCAGCGACAGTGCCTCGGGCGTGCCGATCGCTTCCAGCCGCTTGTCGATCTCGGTGTCCACGCGGGACACGAAAAACGAAGCGACGGAATGGATCTTGGCCAGGTCGTGCCCGCCGATCTTGGCGTTGCGCAGACCGTCGAGGTACGCGCCCATCACCGCACGGTAGCGCGGCACCGAGAAGATCAGCGTCACGTTCACGCTGATGCCCTCGCCGATCACCGAGGTGATCGCGGGCAGGCCCGCTTCGGTGGCCGGGATCTTGATGAACAGGTTCTTGCGGTCGACGATCTTCCACAGCTCGATCGCCTGGGCCACGGTCTTGTCGGCGTCGAAGGCGAAGCGCGGGTCGACCTCGATCGACACCCGCCCGTCCACGCCGCCGGTGGCCTCGAACACCGGCGCGAGCACGTCGCAGGCGGCGCGCACATCGTCGGTGGTCATCGTGCGGATCGCCGCGTCGGCGTCCGCCCCTTGCGCCGCAAGGTCTTTCAGCTGTTTGTCGTAGGAATGCCCCACGCTCAACGCAGCCTGGAAGATGCTCGGATTGGTGGTGACACCGACGACACTGCGGGTCGCGATCAGCTCGGCGAGGTTGCCGGACTGGATGCGATCACGCGAGAGATCGTCGAGCCACACCGAGACACCCGCGGCCGACAGGGCGGCCAGATTCGCGTTCTGTGTCATGGTTTCTACCCCTTCACATTGTCGAGCGAACGCTGTGCGGCGGCGACCACGGCATCGGCGGTGATACCGAATTCGTTGTACAGCTTCTGGTACGGCGCCGACGCACCGAAGTGGTCGATGCCCACGTGCTCGCCGGCGTCGCCGAGGAACCGGTGCCACGGCATCGCGATACCGGCCTCCACCGACACGCGAGCGCGCACCGACGGGGGCAGCACCTGCTCGCGGTAGGACTTGTCCTGCGCGTCGAACCACTCCACACACGGCAGCGAGACCACGCGGGTGGCGATGCCCTTGCCTTCCAGGGTAGTGCGCGCTTCGAGGGCGAGGTGGACCTCGGAACCGGTGGCCATCAGCACCACCTGCGGGGTGCCGTTCGCGGCGTCGGCCAGCACGTAGCCGCCCTTCGACGCGCCTTCGTAGCTGGTGCCTTCCAGCGTGGGCACGTTCTGGCGGGTCAGCGCCAGCGCCGACGGGCCGTCGGTCTTGGCGGGCTCGAACACCGGGTAGTGCGAGTGGTGCTCGTCGGAACCACGCTCGAGCAGCGAACGCCACACGTAGGTGGTCTCGTTGGCATCGGCAGGGCGGATCACGTTCAGGCCCGGGATGGCCCGCAGCGATGCCAGGTGCTCGATCGGCTGGTGGGTCGGGCCGTCTTCGCCCAGACCGATGGAGTCGTGGGTCCACACGTAGGTGACCGTGGTGCGCATCATCGCGGCCAGGCGCACCGGCGGACGCATGTAGTCGCTGAACACCAGGAAGGTGCCACCGTACGGGCGGGTCGGGCCGTGCAGAGCGATGCCGTTGAGGATCGAACCCATCGCGTGTTCACGCACACCGAAGTGCAGCGTGCGACCGTACGGCTCGGCCTTCCAGTGCGCGGTGGAGATGTCCTTGGGACCGAAGCTGGGCTGGCCGGGCATCGTGGTGTTGTTGGACTCGGCCAGGTCGGCAGACCCGCCCCACAGCTCGGGCAGCACGTCGGCCAGCGCCGCGAGCACCGCGCCCGACGCCTTGCGAGTGGCCATGCCCGACGCGCTGGGCTCGAACTCGGGCAGCGACTTCTCCCAGCCCTCGGGCAGCGCCCGGGCCTGCAGACGCTGGTAGAGGTCGTGGTTGTCGGGGTTCTTCAGCGCCCACGCCGCGAACTCGAGGTCCCACTTCGCCTGCTCGGCCAGGCCGCGGATCACGGCCTTGCGGGTGTGCGCGATGACGTCGGGGGCGACCTCGAAGGACGCGTCCGGGTCGAAGCCCAGCTCCTTCTTGATCGCGGCGACCTCGTCGGCACCCAGCGCGGCACCGTGCGCGGCACCGGTGTTCATCTTGGTCGGCGCGGGGAAGCCGATGATGGTGCGCAAGATGATCAGCGACGGCTTGTCGCGAACGGCCTTGGCCGCGGCCAGCGCCGCCTCGATCGCGACGATGTCCTCGCCGCCCTCCACGGTCTGCACGTGCCAGCCGTAGGCCTCGTAACGTGCGCCGACGTTCTCGTTGAACGCGATCAGCGTGTCGTCTTCGATGGAGATGTCGTTGTCGTCGTAGATCACCACGAGGTTGCCCAGCTGCTGGGTGCCCGCGATCGACGAGGCTTCCGAGGTGACGCCCTCCTCGAGGTCACCGTCGGAGGCGATGGTGTAGATGAAGTGGTCGAACAGGCTCTCGCCCTCGGCGGCGGACGGGTCGTACAGACCACGCTCACGACGCGCCGCCATCGCCATACCGACCGCGGACGCCAGGCCCTGACCCAGCGGGCCGGTGGTCATCTCCACGCCGTTGGTGTGGCGGTACTCGGGGTGGCCGGGGCACAGCGAACCCCACTGGCGCAGCGATTCCAGATCCTCGAGCTCCAAGCCGAAACCGGCGAAGTAGAGCTGGATGTACAGGGTGAGGCTGGAATGTCCACACGACAGCACGAAGCGGTCGCGGCCGGTCCACCACGGATCGGCGGGGTTCTGCCGCATCGTGCGTTGGAACAGGGTGTAGGCGACCGGTGCGAGGCTCATCGCGGTGCCGGGATGCCCGTTGCCCGCCTTCTGCACAGCGTCGGCGGCCAGCACGCGGGCCGTGTCCACGGCCTTGGTGTCGAGGTCCGTCCAGTCGCTGGGGTAGTTCCGCTGAGTGAGGGCGCGAATGTCGCTGGTGACTGGCACGACCGTGGTTCTCCTGACCTAGGTTTCGTCGACGGCGATAGCGTGGCAGCGGCGATGATGACGTACGGATCGCACGCGGCCGGGAAGCGTACCGATGTTCATGAATACCCTAGTGGTGCTGGTTCATCGGATCGGCGCGAACCCTGGGTGCGAGTCTAGTTCGGATCGTGGACAACGTAGTGACTGCGCCCACGGTGGCGGGGGTCTGGCGCGGAGCGGCAGGTGAGTGGGTCTACCATCCTCTGTAGTAGTGGCCGCGCCGCAGCCGCGCGCTGCTGCATTCCATTACCGGATGCGAAGCGAAGCACAGCGTGCGAGGAGATACAGTGCGGATCGGTCACGAGCCGGGTAACAGCGGTGCGCACGGAACTTCGTCGACGGCACTGGCCGACCGCCTCGCGGGCGACAGCCTGGGCGCGCGAATCGTGCGCAAGCCGCTGGCCTACATCGCCCTCACCAAGCCCCGCGTCATCGAGCTGTTGCTCGTGGCCACGATTCCGACGATGCTGCTGGCCGATCGCGGCAACGTCGACATCCGGCTGATCCTGGTCACCCTGTTCGGTGGCTGGATGGGCGCGGCCAGCGCCAACACCCTCAACTGTGTGGTCGACGCCGACATCGACAAGGTGATGAAGCGGACCGCGCGTCGCCCACTGGCCCGCGACGCGGTGCCTACCCAGCACGCGCTGGTGTTCGGTGTCGTGCTCGGCGCGATCTCGTTCTCCTGGCTGTGGTGGCAGGCCAACCTGCTCAGCGGACTGCTCGTGGTTGCCACGATCCTGTTCTACGTGTTCGTCTACACCAAGGGCCTCAAGCGCCGGACCTCGCAGAACGTGGTGTGGGGCGGCGCGGCCGGGTGTATGCCCGCGCTGGTCGGTTGGTCCGCGGTCACCGGCACCGTGGGCTGGCCCGCGATCGTGCTGTTCGCGGTCATCTTCTTCTGGACGCCGCCGCACACGTGGGCGCTGGCCATGCGCTACAAGGAGGACTACCGCGCGGCGGGCGTGCCGATGCTGCCGGTGGTGGCCACCGAGCAGGTCGTCACCAAGCAGATCGTGATCTACACCTGGCTGACCGTGCTCGCGACCATGGCCCTTGTGCCCGCGACCGGTGTCATCTACGCCGCGGTCGCGCTGGTGGCCGGTGCCTGGTTCCTGCTGATGGCCCACCAGCTCTACGCCGGGGTGCGCCGCGGCGAGCCGGTGAAGCCGCTGAAGCTGTTCCTGCAGTCGAACAACTACCTCGCGGTGGTGTTCTGCGGTCTGGCCGTGGACTCGGTGCTCGGGTGGGACACGATCGGTAGCTTCGTCGGGCTGTAGAGCCTGTCTCGCGACGATGGCCGGGCAGTGATGCCCGGCCATCGTCGTTTCCGGATCCGGCTGCCGCGACTGGTCAGGGCAGCAGGACGATCGAGCCGGTGGTCTTGCGGGCGGCCAGGTCGCGCTGGGCCTGGGCGGCGTCGGCGAGGGGGTAGGTGGCGCCGATGCGCAGGTTCAGGGTGCCCGCGGCGATCCAGTCGAAGACATCGGTTGCGCGCCACAGGAATTCGGTGCGGTCCCGGGTGTAGGCGCCCAGCGACGGGCGGGTCAGCCACACGGATCCGGCGGGGTTGAGGCGCTGCGGGTCGAACGGGGGGACCGGGCCGCTGGCCGCGCCGAACAGTGCGAGGGTGCCGCGCACGCGCAGGGAGGCCAAGCCGGCTTCGAAGGTGCTCGCGCCCACGCCGTCGTAGACCGCGGCCACGCCGATGCCGTCGGTGAGGTCGCGAACGCGGGCAGCGAGGTCGTCGCCGTAGCGCAGGACGTCGGTGGCGCCTGCCTCTCGGGAGAGTTTTTCCTTCGCGTCGGTGGAGACCGTGGTGATCACCCTGGCACCCTTCGCGACGGCCATCTGGGTCAGCAGCAGGCCCACACCGCCCGCGCCCGCGTGGATCAGGACCGGGTCGCCGGGTTCGGGGGTGAACACCGATTCGGTGAGGTAGTGCGCGGTCATACCCTGCAGCAGTGCGGCGGCCGCGACGGCGATGTCGACGTCGTCGGGCACCTTCACCGCCACGGCCTCGTCGACCGCGACCAGCTCCGCGTAACTGGCGGGCGCCGCCGCCCACGCGACCCGGTCGCCGATCGCGAACTCGGTGACGTCGGAGCCGATCGCCACCACGATGCCGGTGCCTTCCATCCCGGGGATGTAGGGCGTGGGCTGCGGGTATTGGCCGGTGCGGAAGTAGATGTCGATGTAGTTCACGCCCACCCCCTGGGTCTGCACCAGCAGCTGCCCCGGCTCGGCCGACGGGTCGGGCACCTCCACATATCGCAGAACCTCGGGACCACCGTGCTCGGAAACTTCAATCGCGCGCATGAGTTAACTTTCTACACCTCGTGTTCGCGGTCACTCGGGGGTGGACGAAAAACTACCGGCCGGTAAACTACGGCGTATGAGTACAACCGCCGCCCCCGAGGCCGTGAAGGTGCCGGCCGAGGTCGAGAAGTCCATCGTGAAGTTCGTTGCGCAGCACGGTGGTTCGGGTACGGCCGTGCTGCAGTACGTGGGCAAGCAGGGCGTGCGCATCACTCTCGTGGGCGCCGACGGCATCCTCGGTGACCGGGTGGTGCGCGACATGGCGACCGCGAAGGCGATCGTCGAGCGCGTGGACGGGTTGGCCGAGACCGACGAGTGGAGCCGTGAGCTGGGCTCGATCGTCACCCCGACCGCGAAGCACTGGGACAAGATGGCGGCGTGGGTCGCGCATCAGACCAAGTTCCCGAAGGCGCGTAACTGGAGGTTGTTCGCCGGGGCGTAAAGGCCTTATCGACGAATCAGGCCCGCGAATCGCAGTGCGACGCGGGCCTTTTCGTGTTCGTTGCGGGGTTCGGCGACGACGAGCCGGTACGGTTGCCGCCGGGATCTGGTCGGCGAACGTGACGGCGCTCAGTGCCTCGAGGTCTGCGACAGGCCTAGTGCACTGAAGTCTGCGACAAGGCTGGTGCGTCGATGTTCTCGCGGGTGCGTAGCGACGCCCACAGTGCGGCGGTCGCTGCGGTGCAGGCGGCGGCCCCGCCGACGTGGATCGCGACCAGTGCCGCGGGCACGTCGGTGAAGTACTGGACCACACCCACCATGCCCTGCGCGACCACCAGCCCCAGCAGCACGAACAACCGCTGACGAATCGCAGGCGTGATCCCGACCGCGAACAGCCCGAACGCCAGGCCGATCAGCAGCGCCAGGTACCCGATCAGCAACTGCGAGTGCAGGTGCACCAGCGTGACGATCTCGACCTGCAGCCGTTCGACCGGCCGCTCGATGCTCTTGTCGCCGGCATGCGGACCGGCCGCGGTCACCAGCGTGCCCGCGATCAACACACCGGCCAGCGCGACACCGCTGAGCGCGGTCAGCCAGCGCAGGGGAGCGGGCACTTGAACGGTGGCGATGCCGTCGTCGGGTTCGCAGATCTTGGCGTACAGCACCACGGCCAGCCACACCATCACCATCGACACCAGCAGGTGCACGGCCACGGTCCACCACAGCAGTCCGGTGCGCACGGTGATGCCGCCGATGATCGCCTGCACGACCGTGCCACCGGGCATCAGCCAGGCGTAGACGAGGACTTCCTTGCGCCGCCGCGCGCGCACGACGGCGATCACGATCAATGCCGCGCACAGCGTCACCGCGAAGGTGAGCAGGCGGTTGCCGAATTCCACGGTCTGGTGGATGACCGGCACTTCCGAGACGCCCACCGGGGTGAAGCTGCCGGGGAAGCACTGCGGCCAGGTCGGGCAGCCGAGGCCCGACGCGGTGACGCGCACGATGGCGCCGGTCACCGAGATTCCGGCCTGGCTCAGGATCACCGCGATGGCGATGAGCCGCTGCACCCGAAGGGAGGGCAGCGGCAGCCGGTCGACGAGGGCAACGAAGGCGCGATACAGCACGTCAGGAATGGTACCGGCCGGAAATTCGGCGCTGATACCAGGGCTACTACAGTGCGTCGTTGGTCACGTCAGTGGAAGCGGAACAGTCGGGTCGCGAGCCATCCGCAGACCAGGCCCCAGGCCGCGAGGACGGCCACGCCGAACCAGTCGATCGACCCGGTCAACGCGCTGTCCAGCGCGAACGCCAGCGCACCGGACGGAATGAGTCGGGCGACGACGGTGAGCGCGGCGGGCAGGCTGTCGACCAGCACCAGGCTGGCGATGCCGAGCATGATGAACCACAAGATGTTCGCCAGTGCGAGCACGACCTCGGCCTTGAGCGTCCCGCCCAGCAGCAGTCCCATCGCGGCGAAGGTGGCGGTGCCCAGCGCGATGACCAGCGCGCCCAGCGCGAGACCGCCCAGACCGGGTCGCCAACCGAGCGCGAGACCGATCGCCCCGAGCAACATGGCCTGCAGCACGACCACGATCAACACCGCCGCGCTCTTACCCGCGATCACACCCCACCGAGGCAGCGGTGTCGCGCCGAGTCGTTTGAGCGCGCCGTAGCGCCGGTCGAAGCCCACGGCGATGGCCTGCCCGGTGAACGCGGTCGACATCACCGCGGTCATCATCACCATCGGCACGATCCGGTCCACCCGGTGGTTGCCGAGGTCGCCGAACGGCAGCAGGGTCAGGCCGATCAGCAGGGTGATCGGGATGAACATGGTCAGCAGCAGCTGTTCGCCGTTGCGCAGCAACAGTTTCAGCTCGAGCCGGGTCTGCGCGGTGAGCATCTGCGCGCGCGAGGCCGGGCGCGGGTCGGGGGCGAAGGTGCCGGGCAGGAAACGGCTCATGGTGTCGCTCATCCGCGCAGTTCCCGTCCGGTCAGTTCGAGGAAGACGTCTTCCAAGCGACGTTGTTCGATGCGGATATCGGTGGCCAGCACGTCCATCCTGGCGCACCAGGCGGTGACGGTGGCCAGCACCTGCGGGGTGATCTCGCCTTCGACCAGGTAGGTGCCCGGCGTGGTTTCGTGCGGCGAAAAGCCTTCCGGCAGAGCCGATGTCAACAGGTCGAGGTCGAGTTTGGGTGGGGCGCAGAACCGGAGCTGCCCCGCGGCCCCGTGGGCGGTGACCTGTGCGGGCGTGCCCTGGGCGACGATCCGGCCGTGGTCGATGATCACCAGGTGGTCGGCCAACTGTTCGGCCTCGTCCATCATGTGGGTGGTCAGCACCACGGTCACGCCGTCGCGGCGCAGGGCGTCGATGAGTTCCCAGACGATCAGCCGAGCTTGCGCGTCCAGGCCCGCGGTGGGTTCGTCGAGGAACACGATCTCGGGCCTGCCCACCAGCGCGCACGCCAGTGCCAGGCGCTGCTGCTGACCGCCGGACAGGCGTCGGTACGGGGTGCGTCGGCTGTCCTGTAGGCCCAGCGTCGACAGCAGCCAATCCGGGTCGATCGGGTCGGCGGAATAGGCGGCGACCAGGTCGAGCATCTCGCCCGCGCGCGCACCGGGGTAGGCGCCGCCGCCCTGCAGCATCACGCCGATGCGCGGCCGCAACTGTTCGGAATCGGCGATCGGATCCAGACCGAGCACGCGGACGGTGCCCGCATCGGGCCGTACGAACCCCTCGCACATTTCGACCGTGGTGGTCTTGCCTGCACCGTTGGGACCCAACAATGCGAAGACCTGGGCGGGCTCGACGTCGAAACGCAGACCATCCACCGCGGTGGTCTCGCCATAGCGCTTGACCACGCCGTCGACGCACACGGCGGGTCCTGGGCGACTTGTCACGGTGTCACACGGTAAGCGCTGCCCTGCTGTGACGGAGCCGACACCCCCGGCTGCGCCCGCCAGGGCAGCGTGTGCCGGGTGAGCGCGAAGAACAGCGCGAAGCAGATCACCGCGGCCAGTGCGGCGCCGATGATCTGGAAGACCTGGAACTCCGCACCGCGCGGCATCACCAGCATCGACACCACCGCCGAGAACGCCACGGCGGGCACCCGGAACACCGGCTGGGTGGCCCACGCGGCCAGCGGCACGATGGCCCACAGCAGGTACCAGGGCTGGACCACCGGGAACAGCAGCACGATCGCGGCCAGCGAAACCCCGAGCGCGCCGACCGGATGCAGGCGACCCATGCCGGTGGCCACGAGCATCCGCACGGTGATGAACGCCGCCACGGCCCCCGCGATCGGCCGGGTGATCGACAGCAGCGCGGTCGTGTGGTCGCCGAGACCGAGGAGCACGCCACCGAATCCGGTGACGATCCCGATGATGGTGGGCAGCGACATCCAACTGCGCACGGCGTTGGCGACGCTGAGCGTGTGGATCCAGCCGAAGCCCAGTCCACTGGCGATTCCGATGAAAAGTGTTGTCACCCCGGCGATTACACCGAGCAGAGCTGCCGCTTTGACCACCGCGGTGAACGTGCCGCCCCACCGTCTGGCCAGTGCCATCCCGACGAAACCGAGCGCGATGATCGAGGTGAGCTTGATCGACGACGACAACGTGATCACCACCGCACCACCGATCAAGAAGGCATAGGCGCGCGCGTCGAACGGTGGCAGATTCGTGGCCGTGAGCCGGTCGGGTTTGCCGCCTTCGCCGTAGATCGCGCGCAGCATCAACTCCACCCCGGCCAACATCAGGCCCAGCATCAACGCGTCATTGTGCACCCCGCCGACCAGGTGGAACAGCACCAGCGGGTTGGCCGCACCCAGCCACAACGCGCTCACCGGCGCCACCCCGCAGCGCACCGACAGCCGCGGCAGCGCCCACACGATCAACGCCACACCCGCGAGAGCGAGCAACCGGTGCACCCACACCCCGGCGATGATGTTGTCCCCGGTCAGTTC
Source organism: Nocardia sp. NPDC058640 (assembly GCF_042716995.1). Taxonomy (NCBI): domain Bacteria; kingdom Bacillati; phylum Actinomycetota; class Actinomycetes; order Mycobacteriales; family Nocardiaceae; genus Nocardia; species Nocardia sp. NPDC058640. Next base: position 15,180 of record NZ_JBHXRG010000034.1, on the reverse strand, counting down.
CGCGATGCCGCGCCCGATCCACAGGAACAGCGGCCCGTACGGCGCGGGCGTATCCCGCCAGATCGTGGGCACATTGTTGGTGAGCACATTGTCGATCCCGAGCCCGGCCACCGGTCCTTCGGAATAGGGGTCGATACCGCGCGCGGCGATCTCGCTCTGTGCCAGATAGGAATACACGTCATTGCTGAACATCGGCGGCGCCACCGACAGCGGAATGATCCACAGCAGCAGCGTGCGATCCAGTTGCGAGCGGCTCAGCCGGTGCAGCGGCGAACCCGCCAGACCACCAACGGCGAAGCGCCCCAACAACAACCACGCCCCGATCACCAGCGCGGTGCCGAACATGCACATCGCCAGCGACCCGGTGTGTGCCCGCGCGAAAATACCCAGCACCCGCACACCCGACACCGGATTCTGGTGCACCGGTTGCGCACCGATGCCCAGCGCCGCGATCGCCATCAGTACCGCGCCGGTCGCGCCCATCAACCGGATCCGGTCCAGTTGCGCGCGTTCGCGCTTGTCCAGTCCTGGGAGTTCGGTCTCGTCGCGGTGCAGCACCGCGACGGTGTGATCGGGCGTGCTGACGTCGAGCCCGAGAGCTCGCCGCCCGAACGCCAGTGTTTTGCGCGCCGCGCCCTCCAGTACCGCCACGGGGTCAGAGCCTAGTGGGCTGACAGCGTTCGTTCCGCCGCGGCAGTGCCCGCGCCGATCATCACCACCGGCGTTTCCGACCGCAGCGACATCGCGGCAAAGCCGATCACCGCCAGGCAGAACACCGCCACCGCGCCCAACGCCACCCACCCGATGCGCTGAGCGGACTGCTCGTCACGGGCCGACATCCACGTGGGCACGAACAGAATCCCGAGCGCGCTCAACGTGCCCGCGGCCAGCCCACCCAGGTGTCCCCACAGCGAGATCCCCGGAATCGAAAAGCTGATCAGCACATTCACACCGATGACCACCAACATGGGCGTCGGACTCTGCCGCAACCGCAGCAACGTCACCGTCACCGCGCCGAACAACCCGTACACCGCACCCGACGCACCGGCGGTCGCGGTGATCGAATCCGACAGCACCATCACCGCCGCCGACCCACCCAGCAGCGAAACCAGGTACACGCACCCGAACCGCGCCCGCCCCAACGCCTGTTCCAGATCCCGCCCCACCACATACAGCGCGAACATGTTGACCAGCAGGTGGATGGCCCCGTAATGCAGGAACCCCGACCCGATCACCCGCCACCACTCGCCGTCGGCCACCAACCGCGGCACCAACACGAACTCCCGGAACACCGAAGACCCGCGATAGTTGTCCATCGCACTACCCGCCTGCGCGGCGGTGATGACGTACACGAGCACATTGATCGCGATCAACCCGTACGTCACAAAGGGAACCGGCCCACCCGTCCCCACCGGGCGCACCTTCCGCACATCCTGCTGCCCCCGCTGCACGCAATCCACACAGTGCTGCCCCACCGCAGCAGGCCGCAAACACTCAGAACAAGCAGGCCGCCCGCACCGCGTACAAGCGAGCCCGGTAAACCGATCAGGATGGCGAACACAAGTCACGACAGGCGGATTGGACACCCTCCCATCGTGCCAGACCGCACCCCGTAGAGCTGGACCATTGATCACCACGCTCTCATGGTGCGATTTCGCCAAAATTCCCTCCACCAGAGCGTGGTGATCAATCGACCAGGTCGGCGTCGCGCCGGAGGGGGTGTGTGCGATGGGTCACCTCGGGGTGTGGAATGGGGTGCGGGGTGGGGGCGGTACCTGGGGTTTTGTGGAGGTTGGGGGCGGCGGGGACGGTGACTTCGCAGGTCAGGGCAGCCTTGGGAAGGTGACCCTTATTAGATTTAGGGAAGTAATTCCGCCACACTGGTGTTGTGAAAACCGTGGGTTTGCGGACAGGCGTGGAAAGTGACGGTCGTAAGGCGACCAGCGCTCGGTCGTCTGCTGTGCCCGCGGCCGCCGCGCAGGAAGGGCAGACTCGGGCGGCCATCGTCCAGTTGCTTCTCGAGCAGGGGCCGATCACCGCGACCGCGATCGGGACCGAACTCGGTCTCGCGCCCGCCGGAGTGCGCAGGCACCTCGACGCGCTCATCGACGCAGGTCAGGCTCGGGCGAGCCGATCGGCGCCGTGGCAGCAGAAGGGTCGCGGCCGCCCGGCCAAGCAGTACCAGCTCACCGCGGCGGGACGAGGGAATCTCGGTCACGCCTACGACGATCTGGCCGGGGCGGCGATTCGTCAGCTCGGTGAGATCGGTGGCGACGCCGCGATCGCGGAATTCGCCCGCAAACGGGTTCGGGTGATCGTCGAGGGCATCGAGCCCGTCGCCGACCACACCGCGCCGGTGATCGAGGCCAAAGTCGAGGAGATCGCGGAAGCGTTCGCCGAGGCCGGTTTCGCCGCCACCACCCGTCAGGTCGGCGCCGGTGTGCAGATCTGTCAGCATCACTGCCCGGTCGCGCATGTGGCCGAAGAGTTTCCCCAGTTGTGCGCCGCCGAATTGGACGCTTTCCGCGACCTGCTCGGCACCCACGTGCAGCGACTTGCGACGATCGCCAACGGCGATTGCGCCTGCACCACCCACGTGCCGCTGGTTGCGGTGCCGAAGATCCCATCCGCCGCACAGCCCGCGGCGGGACGTACGAACGACTCCGGAAGGAGTGCCGAATGACGACCCCTACCGACCAGGTGCAACCGCTCACCCAGGACGAAACCATCGCCTCGCTGGGCACCTACGGTTACGGCTGGTCCGACTCCGATGTGGCCGGTGCCAGCGCGCAACGTGGCCTGTCGGAGGCCGTCGTCCGCGATATCTCGGCGAAGAAGAGCGAACCCGAGTGGATGCTGGACGTGCGCCTCAAGGCGCTGCGCATCTTCGATCGCAAGCCCATGCCGAACTGGGGTTCCAACCTCGACGGCATCGACTTCGACAACATCAAGTACTTCGTGCGCTCGTCGGAGAAGCAGGCCGAGAGCTGGGAAGACCTGCCCGAGGACATCAAGAACACCTACGACAAGCTGGGCATCCCGGAAGCGGAGAAGCAGCGTCTGGTCTCCGGTGTCGCCGCGCAGTACGAGTCCGAGGTCGTCTACCACTCCATCCGTGAGGATCTGGAGCAGCAGGGCGTGATCTTCCTCGACACCGATACGGCGTTGAAACAGCACCCGGAGATCTTCCAGAAGTACTTCGGCTCGGTGATCCCCGCCGGTGACAACAAGTTCTCCGCGCTCAACACCGCCGTGTGGTCGGGTGGCTCGTTCATCTACGTGCCGCCGGGCGTGCACGTCGACATCCCGCTGCAGGCCTACTTCCGGATCAACACCGAGAACATGGGCCAGTTCGAGCGGACGCTGATCATCGTCGACGAGGACGCCTACGTCCACTACGTCGAGGGTTGTACCGCTCCGATCTACAAGTCGGATTCGCTGCACTCCGCGGTCGTGGAGATCATCGTGAAGAAGGGCGGCCGCTGCCGCTACACGACGATCCAGAACTGGTCGAACAACGTCTACAACCTGGTCACCAAGCGGGCCAAGGCCGAGGCAGGCGCCACCATGGAGTGGGTCGACGGCAACATCGGCTCCAAGGTGACCATGAAGTACCCGGCGGTCTGGATGACCGGCGAGCACGCGCACGGCGAGGTCCTCTCGGTCGCGTTCGCGGGCCCCGGCCAGCACCAGGACACCGGTGCCAAGATGCTGCACCTGGCCCCGCACACCTCCTCGACCATCGTGTCGAAGTCGGTGGCGCGTGGTGGCGGTCGCGCGTCGTACCGCGGTCTGGTTCAGATCAACAAGGGCGCGCACGGGTCGAAGTCGACCGTGAAGTGTGACGCGCTGCTGGTCGACACCATCAGCCGCTCGGATACCTACCCCTACGTCGACATCCGCGAGGACGACGTGACGATGGGTCACGAGGCCACGGTCTCGAAGGTCTCCGAGGAGCAGCTGTTCTACCTCATGAGCCGCGGCATGACCGAGGACGAGGCGATGGCGATGGTGGTGCGCGGGTTCGTCGAGCCGATCGCCAAGGAATTGCCGATGGAATACGCATTGGAACTGAACCGGCTCATCGAGCTGCAGATGGAAGGGGCCGTGGGCTGATGTCGACGCTCGAGACGCCGATCCAGAACCCTGGCGCGGGCGCCGCGGTCAACAAGGGCGAGGTCTTCACCTCGTTCGATGTCGACCAGTTCGAGATTCCGTCGGGTCGCGACGAGGCGTGGCGGTTCACCCCGCTGCGCCGCCTGCGCGGCCTGCACGACGGCACCGCTGTCGCCGACGGTGTCGCCACCGTCGAGGTGAGCGAAGTCGCCGGTGTCACCGTGGAAACGGTGGGCCGCACCGACTCTCGCCTCGGCCAGGGCGGTACTCCCGCCGATCGTGTTGCCGCTCAGGCCTATTCGGGTTTCTCCGAGGCGACCGTGATCACGGTCGGCCCGGAAACCGAAGTGTCGGACCCGGTTACGGTGACCATCACCGGTCCCGGTGAGGGCAAGACCGCCTACGGTCACCTGCAGATCCGCCTGGACAACTTCGCCGTCGCCACCGTGGTCATCGACCAGCGCGGCAGCGGAACCTACGCCGAGAACGTCGAATTCGTGCTCGGTGACAGCGCCAAGCTCACCGTCGTCGCGGTCCAGGAATGGAACGAAGACGCCGTGCACGTCACCGCGCATCACCTGAAGCTGGGCCGTGACGCGAACCTGCGCCACGTGTCGGCGACGCTGGGCGGCGACCTGGTTCGTCTGTCGGGCACCGTGCGCTACGCCGGTCCGGGTGGCTTCGCCGAGCTGTTCGGTCTGTACTTCGCCGACGCGGGCCAGCACTTCGAGCAGCGTCTGCTGGTCGATCACGCCGAGCCCAACTGCAAGTCCAACGTGCTGTACAAGGGTGCGCTGCAAGGCGATCCGTCCTCGCCCAAGGGTGACGCTCGCACCGTCTGGATCGGCGACGTGCTGATCCGCGCCGCCGCCGAGGGCACCGACACCTACGAGGCCAACCGCAACCTGGTGCTCACCGACGGCGCGCGCGCCGATTCGGTGCCCAACCTGGAGATCGAGACCGGCGAGATCGCCGGTGCCGGACACGCGAGTGCCACCGGCCGTTTCGACGACGAGCAGCTGTTCTACCTGCGCGCTCGCGGCATTCCCGAAGACGTCGCCCGCCGCCTGGTCGTGCGTGGCTTCTTCTTCGAGATCATCCAGAAGGTCACGGTCCCCGAGGTCCGAGAGCGGCTCGAGGCGGCCATCGAGGCCGAACTCGCCACTGTCGGCATCTGACACCCACTACTTCCCAAAGGATTTTGATTCGATGACCACCTTGGAAATCAAGGACCTGCACGCGGAGATCACCACCCCCGAGGGTGAGTCCAAGCAGATCCTCAACGGCGTGAACCTCACCGTGAAGTCCGGCGAGACGCACGCCATCATGGGCCCCAACGGCTCGGGCAAGTCCACGCTGTCCTACGTGATCGCGGGCCACCCCAAGTACACCGTCACCCAGGGCACCATCACCCTCGACGGCGAAGACGTCCTCGCGATGTCGGTCGACGAGCGCGCCCGCGCCGGCCTGTTCCTGGCCATGCAGTACCCGGTCGAGGTCCCCGGCGTGTCGATGTCGAACTTCCTGCGCACCGCCGCCACCGCCGTGCGCGGCGAGGCCCCCAAGCTGCGCACCTGGGTCAAGGAAGTCAAGGAGTCGATGAAGGAACTCGAGATCGACTCGGCCTTCGCCGACCGCTCGGTGAACGAGGGCTTCTCCGGTGGCGAGAAGAAGCGTCACGAGGTGCTGCAGCTGGGTCTGCTCGCGCCCAAGATCGCGATCCTGGACGAGACCGACTCCGGCCTGGACGTCGACGCGCTGCGCATCGTCTCCGACGGGGTGAACCGCTACAAGGAGCGCACCGACGGTGGCGTGCTGCTGATCACGCACTACACCCGCATCCTGCGCTACATCAAGCCCGACTTCGTGCACGTGTTCGTCAACGGCAAGATCGTCGCCGAAGGCGGCTCCGAGCTGGCCGACGAACTCGACGCGAACGGGTACGAGCGCTTCACGTCCGCGACCACTGGAGCCTGACATGACCGCGACGGTCCCAGCTCTCGACGTAGCCCGCATCCGGGCCGACTTCCCGATCCTGCACCGCACGGTGCGGGACGGGAAACCGTTGGTGTACCTGGATTCCGGTGCGACCTCGCAGCGTCCGCTGCAGGTGCTGGACGCCGAGCGCGACTTCCTGCTCACCCGCAACTCCGCGGTGCACCGTGGTGCGCACCAGCTGGCGGAGGAGGCGACCGACTCCTACGAGGAGGCGCGCGCCGATATCGCCCGCTTCGTCGGCGCCGACGCCGGCGAGATCGTGTTCACCAAGAACGCGACCGAGTCACTGAACCTGGTGGCCAACGCGTTCGGTGACGACCGGTTCCCGTACAAGGTCGGTCCCGGCGACGAGATCGTCATCACCGAGCTCGAACACCACGCGAATCTCGTTCCGTGGCAAGAGCTTGCGCGGCGCACCGGTGCCACTTTGAGATGGTACGGGATCACCGACGACGGTCGGATCGATCTGGATTCGCTCGAACTGTCCGCTGCGACAAAGGTTCTCGCGTTCAGCCACCAGTCGAACGTGACCGGCGCGGTTGCTCCGGTGGACGAATTGGTCCGCCGGGCAAAGCAAGTCGGCGCGTTCGTCGTGCTCGACGCCTGCCAGTCGGTGCCGCACATGGCGGTGGACTTCCACGAGCTGGGCGTCGACTTCGCCGCGTTCTCCGGCCACAAGATGCTGGGCCCGATGGGCGTGGGCGGACTGTACGGTCGGCGTGCGCTGCTCGAGGAGACCCCGCCGTTCATCACCGGTGGCTCGATGATCGAAACCGTCACCATGGAGAAGACCACCTACGCGCCGCCCCCGCAGCGCTTCGAGGCGGGTACTCCGATGACGTCGCAGGTGGTCGGGCTGGCCGCCGCGGTGCGCTACCTCGAGAACCTCGGCATGGATGCCGTTGCCGCGCACGAGCATTCGCTCACCGGTGCGGCACTGGACGGCCTGTCCGGGATCGACGGGGTGCGGATCATCGGACCCACCGAGAACATCGATCGCGGTGGCGCGGTGTCGTTCGTGGTCGACGGGATCCACGCCCACGACGTGGGTCAGATCCTCGACGACCAGGGCGTCGCCATCCGCGTCGGTCACCACTGCGCCTGGCCGCTGCACCGCAAGTTCGGTGTCGCAGCCACCGCGCGTGCTTCGTTCGCGGTCTACAACACCCTCGACGAGGTCGACGCGCTGGTTGCCGCCGTGCGCAAGGCCAAGAGCTTCTTCGGAGTCGCGTAAGTCATGCGTATGGAGCAGATGTACCAGGAAGTGATCCTGGACCACTACAAGCACCCGCACCACCGCGGGCTGCGGGAACCGTTCGGCGCCCAGGTGCACCACGTCAACCCGACCTGCGGTGACGAGGTGACCATGCGCGTGCACGTCGACGACGCGGGCGAGATCGCCGACGTGTCCTACGACGGTCAGGGCTGCTCGATCAGCCAGGCCGCCACCTCGATCCTCACCGATCAGGTGATCGGCCTGCCGGTGCAGCAGGCGCTGAAGGTGGTCGACTCGTTCAGCGAGATGATCTCCAGCCGCGGCACCGTCGAAGGCGACGAGGACATGATCGGCGACGGCATCGCCCTAGCCGGTGTGAGCAAGTACCCGGCGCGCGTGAAGTGCGCGCTGCTGGGCTGGATGGCGTTCAAAGACGCTGTCGTGCAGATCAGTTCGGCCGAAGAATCCAAGGCACCGATGGGAAATGGGGAGTCTGCCACATGAGTGAGAGCACCGATACCACACAGACCCCGGAGGCCGCCCAGGCACCGGAGGCCGCCGAGGTCGTCGCCGAGACCGTCGAGTTGACGGCCGAACAGGCGCAGCAGATCGAGGACCTCGAGGAAGCGATGCGCGACGTCGTGGACCCCGAACTCGGCATCAACGTCGTGGATCTTGGCCTGGTCTACGGCCTGTCCGTGGACGCGGAGAACATCTGCACCCTGGACATGACGCTCACGTCGGCGGCCTGCCCGCTGACCGACGTCATCGAAGACCAGTCCCGCAACGCCCTGGTCCGCAGCGGCCTGGTCGAGGACTTGAAGATCAACTGGGTCTGGATCCCGCCGTGGGGCCCGGACAAGATCACCGACGACGGCCGCGAACAGCTGCGCGCCCTCGGTTTCACGGTGTAACACCGCACTTTCAAGGGCCCGGATCCTGCACGGATCCGGGCCCTTTCGTCTGCGAGGAAATTGCCCGCCGACCCTTCAAACGTGATCTCGCACACTGTTGTTGGCTATAACTGGTCGCTCATGATGATCTTGGCGGTTCCGAACTTTCGGAACTGTCTTCAGAGGAGATCTTTCGAATGAGTTTCATGGGTAAGGCCGGCTTCGCCGTCGCGGCGATGGGCCTTGCGGCCGGGTCGGTGCTGGGTGCCGGTTCGGCGGACGCCGCGGGCAGCAAGTGGGGCGCGATCGCGTTCAGCACGCAGCTGTGGGAAAGCTGGAGCACGAGGGACTGGCCCAGCGAGGAAGGGGCGACCTCCGCGGTGATGCAGGATTGCGCCGTGGAGGACTGCCAGATCCTGGCCGTGTGGGCCAACGGTTGCGGGGCGCTGGTGTGGAACGACCAAGGCTGGGTTGCCGCCGCGGCAGGTCCGACCCGCGGCGAGGCGGTGCGCAAGGCCATCGACAAACTGTCCGAAGGTGTCCCGATCGCACGCCTGGCCAACTTCGGGTCCTCGGACTTCAGCGGCACGAAGGTCATCGACGTGGCCTGCACGTCGAACGTGCGTGGTTGATCGTGAACGGTTCCCGGATGCTCGACATGGTCGGCACCTCGAAGGCCCGATGACCGAGCACCTGAGGTTGGCTATCACCGGGCATTCGGTGATGATCTTGAAGGTTCCGGAGTTCCGGAACAGTTTCGTATGAGGAGAACTTTCGAATGAGTTTCATGGGTAAGGCCGGTTTCGCCGTGGCGGCGCTGGGTCTTGCGGCCGGGTCGGTGCTCGGTGCCGGTTCGGCGAGTGCGGCGGGGCTGCACGGCGCTGTCGCGATCAGCGTGGGGAAGTGGGCCTACGGGTCCGGCGTCAACTGGTCCAGCAGCGAGGAAGCGCGCGCCAAGGCGATCGAAAGCTGCGGCTTCGACGACTGCGAGATTCTGGTGACGTGGGCCAACGGCTGCGCCGCCATCGTGGAAAGTGAGGACGGCGTCGCGTCGGGCACGGGTGCCAACTCGGGCGAGGCCAAGCGGGCGGCGTTCCAGCGCATGTCCGAGCTCACGCCGACCGCTCAGTTGGCCAACTTCGGCTCGTCCGCCCTCAGCGGCGCCCACGTCGTCGAAGTGATCTGCACGGCGAACGCGCGCTGATCATCGACTAGCAGCAGGGTCCGGATCCGATCGGGCGGATCCGGGCCCGAAGTGTTTGTGCGCTACACCTTTTGGGCGTCGGATACCTGGGCGATCCAGGCGCCGATCATGTCAGCGGTCTGGTCGATGACCGTGTCGCGGTCCAGCCCCTCGTTCTCCATCTCCACCGAACGCAGCGCCGTGGCGAAACCGGCGTTGAGCACCACGAACGACATCGTGTCGATGTCGAGGCCGCGGGTCGGGCCCAGCATCTGGATCAGGTACAGCTTGAGGATCATGCGCAGGCGCGGCTCGAACTCCGGGATGCCGCTGCCGTAGAACTGCAGGTCCGCCACGAGCGCGCGCACCAGCGGCCCGTTGGCGATGAGGATTTCCACCGCGATCCTGATCACCTCGGCGACCGCGTCGCGCGGGGTCTTGTCCGCGCCGGTGCTGAGCAGCCTGCTGTATCGCTCCTCGACCTGCAGGAACAGGCCGTCGGTGAGTTCCTTGACGATCTCGTCGCGGTCGGTGAAATACCGGTACAGCGTGCCGATGCTCATGCCCGCTTCGGTGGCGATCCGGTTGGTGGAGGTATTGCCGATTCCGCGGGTGCCGAAAAGGTGAGCGGCCACCGTGAGAATGCGTGTTCGGGTTTCCTTCGCCCGGTCCTGCTTGGGGCGTTTGCGCTGCTTATCGGCCTGCGTGGGCATCAATCGACCTCGGTGGAAAGAGGAGTAGAAGGTGAGCGGTTGCTCACTCTAGAGTCATGATCACTGAGAAACCGCAGTGTAGGCCATCACATCGGGCCACACCACGGCAAGCACAACCACCACCGGCGGTGCCGGGGTGTAGAAGGAGGAGTCGACGATGACGATCCCAATGGAAGGGCCGACCATGTGGCAGCCCTTGCGTGACGTGCGGGCGATGACCGGGAAACTGGTCGGCCATTTCGTCGACAATGTCGCGCCCTGCCGAACGTTGCCCGGCGACGTGATCTCCGGTGACGTCACCACGGTCACCCGGATGTGTCTGGAAATCGTCGGCGGGATGCTCGACGGCCGCGACGAGGAAGCCAAGCTGAACCGCTTGGCGGTCGCCGCGGCGGGCTGGGCGCGCGAAGGGGTGCCGATCGACACGATCCTGCACGCCTTCCACGAGGGTTTCCGCCTGGCGTTCGACGCGGTCTACGACGAGGTAGCCGACGCCGACCGCGCGAGCCTGATCCACGGCTTCCGCCGCACCACCGAGATCTCGGACCTGTTGTGTACCACCGTGACTCGCGCCTACATCCGCGAGCATCGCGAAGCGGTCGGCGAACACCACTCGGCCGTGCACACGCTCACGTCGGCACTGCTGGCCGGTCAGTCGACCGTGACGATGGCGCGCGAGGTCGGAATCACTGTCGCACAAGCGTATTCGGTGTTGGCCCTGTCGATCGGCAAGCATCCCGACGAGCACAACCCGCGCGTGGACGGTGCCGTGGTGGCCCGCCGCAAGCTGCGCCGAGTGCAGACCGCGCTGGCGCATCGCTGCGGTGAGCAGGTGCTGGCACTGCTGTCGGTCGACGGTGGCACCCTGCTGATTCCCTCGGACCTGCTGATGGGCGAGCAGCTCGACGCGCTGGTCGAAGCGTTGTCGCGCGCCGCGCGCGTGGACATCACCGGCGCGCTGGTCCCCGCCACCACCGAGGAGATCCCCGACGCCGCCCAGCGCGCCCACGAACTCCTGGACATGGTCGAACGCCTCGACAGCGCCCCCGGCCTCTACCGTTTCGGCGACCTGGCCCTGGAATACCAGCTCACCCGCCCCGGCCCCGGCCGCGCCCGCCTGGGCGAACTCCTCGCCCCCCTCGACAACCACCCCGAACTCTACGAAACCCTGCGCGTGCACATCGCCAACAACATGAACCGCCAACGCACCGCGCGCCTGCTCCACATCCACACCAACACCGTCGACTACCGCCTCCGCCGAGTAGCCCAACTCACCGGCCTGGACCCCGCCCAATCCTCGGGCCTGTGGCAACTACGCTCCTCGATGATCGCCCGCAGCTTCCACACCGGCCCCGCCACCCTCGAAACCGCCACCCCCCGCCGCACCCCCTACTCCGCCCCCGACTTCGAGGACATCCGCTCGGCCTAGAAAGCCCACCCGCTGACTCGCCCACCCCTACTCAGGGTGGGCGAAATGCGTTTATGCGCAGCCCTTTTCTATCGAGTTGGGTCGAGGACCGCACGCAGGTGATCGGTACTTGTCGGAGGTCGTTGTTAGGCTGTGGGGGACGAACGGTTCGGGAGGAACGGGCGTCGGGATCGTGAAAGCTGTTGTGGCCGATGATGTGTCGATGCTATGGCGGGTTTCGCGGGAATGGTCGCGGTGATGTCGGAAAACTATTTCCGGTGTGGCCGACGGCTGTTCATGATTGGTTCGGCTTCGACCGAGAAGTCGACATTTCGATGGGGAGAATCTCTGATGTCTGTTCTGGGCAAGTACGCGCTGGGTGTGGCTGTGATGTCCGCGGTGGCGGCGGCGACCGTGGCCACCGCGGGGCCGGCTGCCGCGGGTGCCAGCGGTGTGGCGATCGCTGAGGTGCCGGGGTTCACCGCGGTGTCCCGTGATGGTGGGTTCCAGGCCGCGGCCGGGGATCTGTATGGGGCGATGGCGTTGTCGCCGGGGCAGGCCGTGGTCGCGTCGGCGGTCAATTACGGCAGCTGGACCGCGGCGCGCAATGCCGCGTTGGATGAGTGCGGAGTGCGGGACTGTCAGATCGTGGTCGACTTCCGTAACGCGTGCGGCGCGGTGGCGCAGGGCGCGGACTACCGGTTCGGTTGGTCGTGGGATCGCTCCCTGGCCGCGGCCGAGCGTTCCGCGGTGGACGTGCTCGGGTTCAGCGCCCCGCCGTTCCCCGACCTGGGTTCGGCGTCGCCGCGTGCGGCGTGGGTCGTGCTGTCGGCCTGCACGGCGAACGTCTGATGAACGGGCAGGGGCACCCGATTACCGTGTGCCCCTGCCGTATTCAGCGTCGCAACACCTTGCGGGCGAGCCAGTTGCCAAAGAACTGCACACCCTGCACGCCGACGATGATGATCAGCACCGCCACCAGCGTGACCTGCCACTGGAACTGCTGATACCCGTAGACGATCGCGAAATCACCCAGGCCGCCACCACCGACGGTGCCCGCCATCGCGGAGATGTCCACGATCGAGATCACCACGAACGTGTAGCCGAGGATCAACGGCCCCAACGCTTCTGGGATGAGCAGTGTGACAATGATCCGCAACGGTCCCGCGCCGACCGCGCGCGCCGCCTCGATCACGCCCGGGTCGACCGTGACCAGGTTCTGTTCCACGATCCGCGCGATCCCGAACGAGGCCGCCACGATCATCACGAACAGCGCCGCCTCGGACCCGATCGTCGTCCCGACCACTTCCAGCGTGACCGGGCCCAGCGCGGCCAGCAGGATGATGAACGGAATCGGCCGCACCACATTGACGAACACATTGAGCACGAAGTAGATCGGCGCGTTCGCCAGCAGCCCACCCTTGCGTGTGGTGTAGAGCGCGGTGCCCAGCGCCAGCCCGATCACCCCGGCCACCACGAATGTCACGCCGACCAGGTACACGGTGGTCCCGATCGCCTCGAACAGTGTGGGCCGCAGCTTCTCCCAGTTCGTTTCCATCAGCCCACCTTCTGTTCCAGGTCGGCGACAACGCGATCCACCGCGGCATCGGGCCCGTGCAAGGCCAGGGTCACGCTGCCGAATGTCTTGTCCTGCAACGTACTCACCCCGCCGTAGACGATCTCGAACCGCACCTCGGCAGCCGCCGCGGCAGCCAAAGCCGCGCCGAGACCGCTGTCGTCATCGATATCGACCGTGACCAACCGGCCACCGTGCAACTGCTGCAGTCGATCCAGCTCCGTCGCGTCGGGCCGATTGTGCAGCACCGTCGCCACGAACGAACGCGTAGGCGCGGCCTGCGGTGCAGCGAAAACCTCGAAGGTGGAAGCCAATTCGACGATTCGTCCTTCGGCCAGCACCGCGACCCGATCGGCGACCGCCCGGATCACGTCCATCTCATGGGTGATCACCACAATGGTGACACCGAGCTCGGCATTGATCTTCTTCAACAGTCGCAGCACTTCGCCGGTGGTTTCCGGGTCGAGCGCGGAAGTGGCCTCGTCGGCGAGCAGCAGCGAGGGCGAGGTCGCCAAAGCCCTGGCGATCCCGACCCGCTGCTTCTGCCCACCCGAGAGCTGATCCGGGTAGGCGCGCGCCTTGTCGGTGAGCCCGACGAACTCGAGCAGTTCGGCCACGCGGGCCTTCCGTTCGGCCCGCTTCCACCCCGCCACCTTCAGCGGATACTCGACATTGCCTGCGGCAGTGCGCGATCGGAACAGGTTGAACTGCTGGAACACCATGCCGATATCGCGCCGCAACGTGCGCACCGCCGACTCCGGCACCCCGGTGATGGGGGTGCCGGAGATCGTGACAGTGCCCGAGGTCGGCTTGTCCAGCGCGTTGATCAACCGCACCAGCGTGGATTTGCCCGCCCCGGAGTAGCCGATCACGCCGAAGATCTCACCCGGCTCGATCCGCAGATCGATGTTGTCGAGCGCGGTGTGCTGGTCCGCGTCGGTGCCGAAAACCTTGGTGACGGAACGAAATTCGACCGCCGCTTCGACGCTCACTTGGTCGTGCGGATGCCCTGCTGCACCCGATCCAGGATCTTTTCCAGCTCGGGACCGGGCCGATTCACGGCCACCGCGGTGTCCTTGGTGACCTCGGCGTGCGCGGTGGCCACGGCCTGGTCCTTCCAGATCTCCGTCAGCTTCAGGTAGGTCGGATTCGTCTTGTCCTCGGCGCGGCTGACGATCACATTGATGTACGGCTCGGCGGCCGGATTCTTCGGATCATCCTTGTACAGCGCCGATTTCGGGTCGACGCCCGACCGTTCGAGGAAGGTGTTGTTGATCACCGAACCGTCGACCGACGGCAGCGACAGCGCGGTCTGCGCGGCGTCGACCGGCGTCACCTTCACCTTGGACGCGGCCTTGTCGATGTCGGCGGGAGTCGGCTGCACCGACGTGCCGGTGAGCTTCAGCAACCCGGCCGCCTGCAGCACGAACAGCGCCCGAGCCTGGTTGGTCGGATCGTTGGGAATCGCGATCTCACCACCGGCCGGAATATCGGCCAACGCCTTGTGCTTCTTGGAGTAAAGACCCAGCGGCACAATGTAAGTCGAGCCGATCGGCGTCAGCGTGTCCGAGCTGGCCACGTTGTACTGGCCGAGGAACTGCAGATGCTGGAACAGATTCAGGTCGATCTGCTTCTGCGACAACGCAACATTGGGCTGCTTGTAATCAGAGAAGTTGGTGACCTTCAGCGTGATCCCCTGCTCCTTGGCCTTCTGCTCGAAAACCTCGAAAGCCTTGTCCTTGTCGGTGGTCCCGATCCGCACCACCGTCCCCGACGCCGCATCGTCGGCACCGCACGCCGTGAGGGTGATGGCAGCGGTGGCAATCAGCACTGGGATCGCCAGCGCTCGACGGAATTTCACTTGTACTCCCGAATGACTCGCAGAAGATGAACTCGGTCATCCAAGCCGCCACCACCAACCCTCGACAATGGTTTAGCTTGCGGTGAGCGAAACCCTCGCGAACAGTGGGACGAGCGTCTAGCCTCGACCGGTCATGGAAATAGGGTCTGACCTGCACCAGAAATGGCGAAAGGTGCTCTGACCTGCGATAATTCTTCTTGTCTAGGGAAGAAAAAT
>NZ_JBHXRG010000033.1:0-58930 GCF_042716995.1 Nocardia sp. NPDC058640 | reverse complement strand
GCCTTCGACGTTTCAGGGGTTCAGTGACTGGCGACCTTGCGGTATTGCAGCAGGGCCGCCGGCATGGCGATGGCGAGGATGACCAGTGAGCAGATGATCGCGTAGAGGATGCAGTTCTCCGCGGCCCATCCGGTCGCGGGGACGAACGCCGGTGGTGAGTCGTTTTCGAACAGCTTGCGGCCTGCGGCGGAGACCGCGGTGATGGGGTTCCATTCGGCGATCGCGCGCAGCGGGCCGGGCAGGGTTTCGGCGGAGATGAACGCCGAGGAGATGAACGTGAGCGGGAACAGCCAGATCAGGCCCGCGCTCTGCGCCACTTCCACGGTCGGTGAGACCAGGCCGGTGAGCGCGCCGACCCAGGACATCGCGAACGCGAACAGCAGGATGATCGAGAACGCGATCATCGCGTCGCCGAAGCTGCCGTGGATGCGCCAGCCCACGATGTACCCGCACACCGACATCACGCCCAGGCTCACGATGTTGACCACCAGGTCCGACAGCGTGCGGCCCATCAGCACCGCCAGCCGCGACATCGGCAGCGTCCGCATCCGGTCGATGATGCCCTTCTGCAGGTCACCCGCCAGTCCGACGGTGGTGAAGGCGGCGTTGAACGCCACGGTCTGGGTGAAGATGCCTGCCAGCAGGAATTCCCGGTACTGGTCGCCGCCCAGTGACGCGCCGAAGATGTAGGCGAACAGGAACACGAACATCAGCGGCTGGATCGTGGCGGTGACCAGCAGTGTGGGCACGCGCAGGATGGTGAGCAGGTTGCGGTAGGCCACGATCGCGCTGTCGCGCACGAACCGGGCCCGCGGTTCCATCTCCTGCGGCGCGGTCGGCCTCGGGGTGGCGGGCTGGATCGGCAGGTCGCGGGTTTCGTACTCGTCCACCGTGACATCGGGCGCGCTCACGACAAGATCTCCTCTTGCACAACATCGGTTTCGGACTCGGGGATGGGTTCGGCGGGGGTGCCGGTCAGGGACAGGAACACGTCGTCCAGGGTCGGGCGCACCACGTTCGCATCCAGCACGCAGATTCCGGCGTCGTCGAGGCGGCGCAACGCTTCGACCATCGTGCGGGAACCGTTGCCGACCACCACCGACACTTCGTCGCTGCCGGGTTCGTGGATCGGTTCGCCCACGCCCACCTGGTGCAGCACCGACATCGCGGGCCATGGGCTCTGGCCGGCGGCCAGGGTGACGGTGAGCCGGTCGCCGCCGATGGAGGTCTTGAGTTCGTCGGCGGACCCGCGCGCGATCACCGTGCCCTTGTCGATGACGGTGATCCGGTCCGCGAGCAGGTCGGCTTCCTCGAGGTACTGGGTGGTCAGCAGCACGGTGGTGCCGTCGTCGACCAGGTCGCCGATCACCTGCCACATGTCCAGGCGCCCGCGCGGGTCCAGGCCCGTGGTCGGTTCGTCCAGGACCACCACGGGCGGGCGCGCCACCAGCGCACCGGCCAGGTCCAGGCGTCGCGCCATGCCGCCGGAGTAGGTGCCCGCGCGTCGGCCTGCCGCGTGGTCGAGGCCGAACGCGGTGAGCAGTTCCTCCGCGCGTGCCACGGATTGTTTGCGGCCCATGCCGTACAGGCGGGCCACCATGCGCAGGTTCTCGTAACCGGTCAGGTTCGCGTCGACCGCGGCGTACTGGCCGGACAACCCGATCCGGGTGCGCGCGGCTGCCGGGTCGGCGAGCACGTCGATGCCCGCGACCCGCACCGAACCGGCGTCGGGTCGCAACAGCGTGGTGACGATGCGCACGGTGGTGGTCTTGCCCGCGCCGTTGGGTCCCAGCAGGCCCAGGACGGTGCCCGCCGGGATCTCCAGGTCGATCTCTTTCAGCACGCGTACCTTGCCGTAACTCTTGGCCAGGCCACGTACTTCTACCGCAAGACTCACGGACGCATCTCCTTCTGGCCGCTGCCGCACACGGTGATCTCCGGGACGGCGTCGAGGTGGCGATGCAGCACGGGGCCGATCGCCGCCAACGATTCCGGTGAGGTCATGCCCGAGTGCCTGCAGGGCAGGTCGTGGTTGTGGATGTTGCCGGTGACGAACGGCTGCCAGGCCTCGGCGCACCGGCCGGGGTCGGCGGCGTTGATCTCGTCCGCCGCGGCGGTGAAGAACAGCAGATCGCCGTCGAAAGTGCGCGGCCGGAACCGGTTGGCCATGACGGTGCCGTCGGCGTAACCGGTGTAGAGGCGTTGCAGGTGATCGACCGAGAGCGCGGCGAACGGGCCCGGCTGTGCCCGTAGCAGGTCCGCCGCTTCGTGCAGGTCCAGGTCGGCGGGCAGCGGTGCCCCGTCGACCAGGTCCGCGCCGAATTCGCCGAGGATGTCGGCCACGGTCGGCATCGAGGTGTCCAGCCACCGGTCGCCGAGCTGGTAGCTGTCCATCATGGCCAGCAGTTCGACATCTTCGCCCGCGTCTTGCAGCTGCACGGCGATCTCCTGCGCGATCAGCCCGCCCAGCGACCAGCCAAGCAGGTGGTAGGGGCCGTGCGGCTGGATCGACTTGATCTGGGCGACATAGTGTCCCGCGGCTTCGGGGATCGAGGTGAAGCCGTCGTCGCCGGACACGTGCGGGGCCTGCAGGCCGTAGACCGGACGTTGCGGTGCCAGGTGCGCGAGCAGTCCCGCGTAGCACCAGGCCAGGCCGATGGCGGGGTGCACGCAGAACAGCGGGGTGTCGTGCGGGCTGGTGGACGGGCGCAGCGCCAGCACCGGGCCGGTGGCGGCCTCGATCACCGCGTCCGGGTCCAGATCGTCCAGCTTGGCGGCGATCCCCGCGGGGGTGGCGTCGCCGAACATCATCTGCACCGGCATCTCGTAGCCCTGCTCACGCAGTGCGGCAACGACTTTGGTGGCCAGCAGCGAGTTGCCGCCCAGTTCGAAGAACCCGTCGTCCACGCCGACGCGCGGTACCCCGAGGACCTCGGTGAACACCGCGCACAGCGCCACCTCTGCGGGGGTCACCGGCGCCCGGTAACCACCCGACGCGGTGAACACCGGCTCGGGCAGCCGCGACCGGTCCAGCTTGCCCACCGGGCTCAGTGGCACCTCGTCCAGCATCATGATCGCTTGCGGGACCATGTAATTGGGCACGTGCGCGGCGACGTGTTCGAGCAGTTCGGGCACGCTGGGCGCGGTGCCGTTGCGTGCCTTCACATACGACACCAGTGCGGTGACGCCGGCCCCGGTGGTGTGGCCGATGGTGAGCGCGAGCTCGACGTCGGCGTGGCGGGCGAACGCGACGTCGATCTCGCCGAGTTCGATGCGGAAACCACGGACCTTGACCTGGTGGTCGGTGCGGCCCACGTATTCCACGTCCAGCGCCGACTTAGTGCCGTCCCGCCAGCGCACCAGGTCGCCGGTGCGGTACATCCGCGCACCGGGTGCCCCGTAGGGGTCGGCGACGAACCGCTGGGCGGTCAGACCCGGCCGGTTCAGGTAGCCGCGCGCCAAAGCCTCACCGGCCAACTGCAATTCGCCGGTGACACCGATCGGGGTGGGGTGCAGCCGTCGGTCGAGCACGGTGGCCGCGACGCCACGGATGGGGCCACCGATGGTGATCGGGCCCTGCGGGCTCATCGGTTGCGGCATCAGCGTGACGATGGTGGTCTCGGTGGGGCCGTAGACGTTGTAGAAGTTGCGGCCCGGTGCCCAGCGCGCCATCAGTTCCGGCGGCAGTGCTTCGCCGCCGGTGAGCACGTGCGCCAGCGAGTGCACGCCGGTGGGGTCGACGGTGCCCAGTGCGGCGGTGGTGATGAACGCGTGGGTGATCCGCTCCCGGATGAACACCTGCCGCAGTTCCTCACCGCCGACCACTCCGGCCGGGGAGATCACCAGGGTGGCCGCACCACCGAGGGCGAACAGCAGGTCGAGCATGGCGGCGTCGAAGCTGGGCGTGGCGAAGTGCAGCACCCGGCTGCCGGGCCGCACGTCGAAACGGTCGGCGGTCTCGGCGGCGAAGTTGGACAGGCCGCCGTGGGTGACGACCACGCCCTTGGGGGTGCCGGTGGAGCCGGAGGTGTAGATCACGTAGGCCGGATTGTGCAGGCGCAGTGGGTGAGTGCGCTGGGCGTCGGTGATGGGCGAGTCGTCGGTGCCCAGGACGGTGGCCCTGGTCTGCGGGTCGTCCAGGGTGAGCCAGCGGGTGTCGCCGGGCAGTCGATCGCGGTGCTCGAGCAGTGTAAGCCCCAGTGCCGCACCGGAATCGGTGAGCATGTGACTGATCCGCTGTGGTGGGTAGTTCGGGTCGACGGGCACGAACGCCGCGCCTGCCTTGGCCACGGCCAGCATGGTCGCCACCGATTCCACCGAACGCGGAATGCCGAGGGCTACCAGGGTTTCCGGGCCGACGCCCTGGCTGATCAGGACCCGCGCGAGGCGGTTGGTCCACCGGTCCAGCGCGTCGTAGGTGACCACGGTGTCACCCGCGCACAGTGCGACACCGTCGCGGGAGCGCGCGACCGCGGCACCGAAAACCCCGGCCAGGGTCAGCGGGGCGTCGGGGCGGGCGCCGTGCACCGGTGCGAGAGCGGTCCATTCGACGGCGTCCAGCAGTGCCAGGTCGCCGACCGCGGTGTGCGGGTCGGCGGCCACGGCGGTGAGCAGGCGAACCAGGCGGTCCCCCAGTCGGCGGGCGGTGACCTCGTCGAACAGGTCGGCGGCGTAGTTCACCGACAGGTCGATGCCGTCGCCGATCCGGTCGGCGGTCTGGGTTTCGGTGAAGGTGAACTGCAGGTCGAACTTGGCGATGCCGGCGTCGGCGTCGACGGCTTCGATCCGCAGGCCGGGCAGTTCGAGCATCCGCACGGGGGTGTTGCGCACCGACAGCATCACCTGGAACAGCGGGTGATGTGCCTGCGAGCGGGCCGGATTCACCACTTCGACCAGCCGTTCGAAAGGCAGGTCGGCGTTGGCGAAGGCGTCGAGGTCACCGTCGCGGACGGTGCGCAGCAGGTCGATGAACGCCCGGTCCTGCGCGACCTCGGTGCGCAACACCAGGGTGTTGACGAACATGCCGATCATCGCGTCCAGCGCCGGATGGCCGCGGCCCGCGCTGGCGGTGCCCACGGTGATGTCCTCGTCGCCGGTGACCCGGTGCAGCAGGACCGCAAGGGCCGCGTGCAGCACCATGAACATGCTGACGTTGTTGTCGGTGGCGATGCCGCGCAACGCCCGGTGCGTGGCGGCGTCGACCGCGCAGTCGACGGTGCCGCCCCGGTAGGAGGGCACCGGCGGGCGTGGCCGGTCGGCGGGCACGGTGAGCAGTTCGGGCAGCCCGTCCAGCACGCCGGTCCAGTGCTCGAGTTGTTTGCTGATCAGCGAGTCCGGGTCGTCTTCGGTGCCCAGAAGTTCCTGCTGCCACAGGGTGTAGTCGGCGTACTGGATCGCCGGGATCTGTTCGCCGAACGGTTCCCCGGTCTGGATCCCCCGGTACGCGGCGGCGACTTCGCCGGCGAGGGGTTCCAGGGACCACCCGTCCATCGCGATGTGGTGCACGACCAGCACCAGCACGTGTTCGGTCGAACTGGCTACGGCGTATTTGGCCTTCGCCGGGACGGACTTCCCGGTGTGGTCGACGGTGATCAGCGCCGCGCGCATCGGCACCGAGACCGACAGGTCGAAGCCCGGGGTGACGAAGCGGGTGACGGCGGTTTCGACTTCATGGGGGGTGGCCGTGGCGTGGAACAGGGTGACCGCGGCGATCTCCGGGTCCAGGACCAACTGTTCGGGCTCGCCGCCGGTTTCGGGGAACACCGTGCGCAGCGTCTCGTGCCGTCGTTGCACCGTGTGCAAAGCGGCAACGAGTGCATCGAGGTCGATGAGACCGTGCAGGCGCAGCACGACCGGGATGTTGTAGGCGCCCGCGGACTGGTTGTCGCCGCCCGCGTTGAACCGGTTGAGGAACCACAGTCGGCGCTGTGCCGCGGACAGTGGGATCCGTTCCGGGCGCACCTGCGGGACCAGGTCGGGTCGGTGTTCGTCGCCGGACGGCCCGGTTTCGATGAGTGCGGCGAGTTCGGCGACGGTGGGCGTCGCGAACACCGTGCGCACCTCGAGACGCACATTGCTGGCCGCGGCCAACCGGGCGACCAACTGAGTGGCCAGCAGCGAGTTGCCGCCGATGTCGAAGAAGCTGTCGGTGGCGCTGACCTCGGTCGCACCGACCAGGTCCTCGAACACCTTGGCCACCAACCGTTCGGCGCCGGTGCGTGGTGCCCGGCCCGCGGTGGCGGTGAATTCCGGTTCCGGCAGTGCGGTGCGGTCGAGTTTGCCCACGGGTGTCAGCGGTACCCGGTCGATCAGGTTCAGTGACGCGGGCACCATGTGCCCGGCCAGCCGGACCTTCGCGAGCTCGGCCACCGCGGCCAGTTCGGCGGGGTCGGTGCCTTCGTTGAGCTGCACCCACGCCACGATCCGGTCGTCGCCGGAGATCCGTCGAACCTCGGTGTGGGCGAAGCGAACCTGTGGGTGTGCGCCGAGTACGGCGCTGATCTCGCCGAGTTCGATCCGGAAGCCGCGCACCTTGACCTGGTGGTCGCTGCGGCCCAGGTAATCGATCTCGCCGTTGGCGGTCCAGCGCACCACGTCACCGGTGCGGTACATGCGGCTGCCTGCCGGACCGCACGGGTCGGCGATGAATCGTCCGGCGGTCAGGCCGAATCGTTCGTGGTAGCCCTGCGCGATACCGGCACCGCCGATGTACAGCTCGCCGGGCACGCCGGTGACCACCGGTCGCAGGCGTTCGTCGAGCACCAGCGCACGGGAGCCGCGCACGGGCGTGCCGATGGTGACCGGCACGCCGACGTGCAGTTCCGACATCGCGGCGATGACGGTGAACTCGGTGGGCCCGTAGGCGTTGATGAACCGACGCCCCGGGGCCCAGCTTTCGACCAGATCCGGCGGCACCGCCTCACCGCCGGCCATCAGTCCGCGCAGTCTGGGCAGCGGCCAGCGGGTGGCGTCGATGGAGGCCAGCACCGCGGGGGTGAGGAAGGTGTGGGTGATCTGTTCGCGTTCCAGCAGTGCGCCCAGTTCGTCGCCGCCGTAGATGTCGATCGGCCCGATCACCATTTCGGCGCCGGAATAGACCGCGAGCAGCATGTCCAGCACCGAGACGTCGAAGCTGGGGGTGGAGAAGAAGAATGTCCGGGAGAACCGGTCCAGGCCCATGCGTTCGTGCAGGTCGAGGGCGAGGCTGGCCAGACCGCCGTGGGTGACGGTCACGCCCTTGGGCAGTCCGGTGGAGCCGGAGGTGTAGATCTGGTAGGCCAGATCGGCGTTGCGCACGGGGCGGATCCGCTGGGAATCGGTGATCGGATCGCCGTCGTAGCCTGCCAGTTCGGCGTTGAGATCGTCGCCGTCCATCAGCAACCACTGGGTGTCGAGGGTGCCCGCGGCTTCGCGCAGTGCGTCGGCGTCGGTGCTCGCGGTGAGCACCGCGCGGGCACCGGAGTCGGTGAGCATGTGCCGCACCCGGTCGGCCGGGTAGCGCGGGTCGACGGGCACGAAGGCCGCGCCGCTGGCCGCGACACCGAAGATCGCCAGTGCGCAGTCCAGCGAACGGGTCAGGCCGACGGCCACCCGGTCCCCGGTGCCGATGCCGCGCGCGATCAGCGCACGGCCCAGGCGATGCGCCCGGTCGGCGACTTCGGCGTAATCGAGCTCGCCCACCTCGCCCGCGACGCTGCCGCCGGCGAACCAGCGCAGCGCGGGCCGGTGCGGGTACTTGGTGGCGGCACCGTCGAGGATGTCGGCCAGGATGATCGGGGTGACCGCGGCGGGTCCCTGGGCGGGGACGCGGTCACGCTGTTCGGGCACGGTCAGCGGGTCCAGATCGCACACCCGTTGCCGTGGGTCGGCGGTGACCTGGGTGAGGATCTGCACGAACCGGTCGGCGAGGGTGTCGATGGTGGCGGCGTCGAAAAGTTCGGTGGCGTAGACGAATTCGAAGCGGAGACCGGTGTCGGATGCGGGCGCGATCCGCAGTTCCAGGTCGAATTTGGCCAGGGCGATGTCGAGTTCTTCCGCGGCCAGGCGCAGGCCGGGCAGTTCCAGTTCGGGTGTGGGGTTGTCCTGCATGCTCAGCGCGACCTGGAACAGCGGGTGCCGGTTGCTGGCCCTGCTTTCCCGTCCCAGCGCGTCCACGACCCGTTCGAACGGCACGTCGGAGTGCGCGAGCGCCGCGAGTTCGGCGTCGCGGTCGGCGTGCAGCAGGTCGGTGAAGCTGCGGCCGGGGTCGACGTCGGAGCGCAGGACCAGGGTGTTGACGAACATGCCGACCAGGTCGTCGAGCTGGATGTCGGTGCGACCGGCCACGGGGGTGCCGATGGGGATGTCGCGGCCGCCGGTGACGCTGCGCAACAGCACCGACAGTGCCGAGCGCACGACCATGAACAGGCTGACACCGGTGGCGCCGGCCAGCTCGTCCAGCGCGGCCTGCAGCGGTGCGGAGACCTGGCAGGTCACCGTGCCCGCCGCCCCGGTGGGTTCGGCCGGGCGCGGCCGGTCGAAGGGCAGCGGCAGTTCGTCGGGCAGTTCGGCCAGGGTTTCCCGCCAGAACGCCAACTGTGTCGCGGAGACGCTGTCCGGGTCGTCGTCGGCGCCCAACACCGCGCGCTGCCACAGGCTGAAGTCCGCGTACTGCACGGGCAGTGGTGCCGGACCCGATGCGGTGCCGGTCGTGCGGGACACGTAGGCCAGTGCCAGGTCGCGCGTGAGCGGGCCCAGTGACCAGCCGTCGGCGGCGATGTGGTGCACGACCACGCCGAGCAGATGTTCGTCGGATGCGGTGCGCAGCAACGACACTCGCAACGGGGTCTGTTGGGTGAGGTCGAATCCCTGGCGGGCCAGCGAAGTCAACTCGGCGCGGGCCTGCTCGGGTGCGGTGTCGGTGACCTCGATGGTCGGCATCGCCTGTGCCAGCGGCAGGATCACCTGCTGGGCGCCGGACAGGTCTTCGGGGAAGACGGTGCGCAGTACCTCGTGGCGTTCCACCAGGTCGGTGACCGCGCCCCGCAACGCATGCACGTCCAGATCTCCGCCGATTCGCAAGACGAACGCGATGTTGTAGGCACTGGATTCGGGGGACAATCGGTTCAGGAACCACAGCCGTTGCTGCGGCAACGACAGTGGTATGCGTCCCGGGCGCGGGGTGTGTACCGCCAGCGCCACCCGCTGCGTCCGGGGCGCTTCCGTGATCAGCCCGGCGATCCCGGCCACGGTCGGCGCCTCGAAGATCTGCCGCACGGGCAGGTCCACTTCGAAGTCGGCGTGCAGGGCGGCGGCCAGGCGGGTGGCCAGCAGTGAGTTGCCGCCGATGTCGAAGAAGCTGTCCTCCGCGCCGGGCACGGGGCGTCCCAGGATCTCGGTGAACACCGCGGCGACGCGCATCTCGAGGTGGGTGCGTGGTGCGCGTGAGCCCCCGGTGGCCGCGAATTCCGGTGCGGGCAGCGCCTTTCGGTCCAGCTTGCCCGCCGGGGTGACCGGCATGGTGTCCAGGACCGCGAGTGCGGCGGGCACCATGTAGCCGGGCAGTGCGCCGCGCGCGGTGTCGAGTACGGCGGCGGCGTCGATCGGGCCGTGCGCGGTGACGTAGGACGCCAGCCGCTGCTGCCCCTGCTCGTCGACGTGGACCACGGTCAGCGCCGACCGCACGCCCGGATGTTCGCGCAGCACATGGTCGATTTCGCGCAGTTCGATCCGGAAGCCACGGATCTTGATCTGATCATCGGCGCGACCGAGGAACCGCAACCGGCCGGTCATGTCGGCGACCACGAGATCGCCTGTGCGATACATCCTTTCACCGACACGCCCGTGCGGATTGGCCACGAATCGTTGCGCGGTGAGCTCCGGCTTGCCGAGGTATCCGCGGGCCAGGCCAGGCCCCGACACGCACAGCTCACCCGGGGTCCCCGGCGGCACCGGGTTCAACCGGCCGTCGAGCACGAACAGCCGCATGCCGCGCACGGGCGCGCCCAGCGGCACCGGCTCCCCCGCCACCATGGGCGCGCTCGCGGTGACCGCGACCGTGGCCTCGGACGGGCCGTACATGTTGTGCATCCGGTACTTGGTGGCCCAGGCGTCGACGAGTTCGTCCGAGCAGGCCTCACCACCGACGATGACGGTGTTGAGCGCGGGGAAATCCCCGGCGGGCACGGTCGCCAGCGCCGCCGGGGTGATGAAGGCGTGCGTGATGCGTTCCGAGCGCAGGAAACTCGCCAGTTCCGCACCGCCGTACAGATCGGCCGGGGCGACCACGATGGTGGCGCCCGCGGCGAAGCCGAGCAGCAACTCGAGCACCGAGGCGTCGAAGCTGGGCGAGGAGAAATGCATGGTGCGCGCGTGGTCGGTGACCTTGAACAGCTGGGTCTGCTCGGTGGCCAGCGAGGCGATGCCGGCGTGGGTGACCACCACGGCCTTCGGGGTGCCGGTCGAGCCGGAGGTGTAGATCAAATACGCGGGCTGACCGGCACGCATCGGATGGCGGCGATCGGCGTCGGACAGCGGAGCGCCCGAGCGGACCGCGCAATCGGCCTCGAAGTCGGCCGTGCCGAACACCATCCACTCCGGTGCTTTCCGGTGCTTTCCCGTGGTGGTGGGCAGTGCGGCGAGGTGTTCGGGCAGGGTCAGGCCCAGTGCGGCACCGGAGTCGCCGATCATGTGCGCGATGCGGTCGGCCGGGTAGGCCGGGTCCACGGGCACGTACGCGGCACCGGATTTTGCGACGGCCCAGATGGCCACGATCGACTCGAGACCACGCGGCAACGCGACCGCGACCACCGATTCGGGTCCGGCGCCGTGCGCGATCAGGCTGCGCGCCAACCGGTTCGAGCGTTCGTCGAGTTCCCGGTAGGTGGTGTCGAGGCCGAGGTACCGCACCGCCACCGAGTCGGGCAGGCGCTGCGCGGTCTGTCCGAGCAGCCGGGCCAGCGTGCCCGCCGGTTCGGCAGGAGCGCCCGCCACGGGCACCAGTCGCGCGATCTCGCGGCGTTCGAGCACGTCGAGGTCGCCGATCGGTGTGGTGGGGGTGGCGACGGCGGCGGCCAGCAGAGCGGCGAACCGCCGGGCGATGGCTTCCACAGTGGCGCGATCGAAAACGTCGGTGGCGAAACCGAATTCGGCGTGCAATGGTCCGTCGTCGTGGTTGTCGCGGACCTCGAGCTGCAGGTCGAACTTGGCCACGCCCAGCTCGATCGGTACGAGTTCGGCTGTCACACCGGGCAATTCGACGCGCAGTTCGGGGGTGCGGTCGTAGGACAGCATCACCTGGAACAGCGGGTGCCGGGCGGTGGAGCGGTCGGGGTTGACCAGTTCGACGAGGCGCTCGAAGGGCACGTCGGGGTTGGCGAAGGCGTCGAGGTCGGTTTCGCGGACCAGGTCGAGCATGCGATCGAACCCGGCACTCAGATCGACTTCGGTGCGCAGCACCAGGGTGTTGACGAACATGCCGACCAGCTCGTCCAGGGCCGGATCGGAGCGTCCCGCGATCGGCGTGCCGATGGTGACGTCGGTGCTCGCGCACACCCGGGCCAGCAGGGTGGCCAGCACCGCGTGCAACACCATGAACATGCTGACCCCGCGACCGGTCGCCAGTTCTGCTGCGGCACGGCGGGTTTCGGCGTCGATGGTGAAGGCGACGGTGTCGCCGCCGGTGGCGCGGTGCAGCGGGCGTGGGCGGTCGAAGGGCAGGTCGAGTTGGTCGGGCAGCCCGGCCAGTGCGCCACGCCAGTGCACGAGTTGCGCCGCGATGGGCGCTTCGGGGTCGGTTTCCTCGCCCAGCAGTTCGCGCTGCCACATCGCGAAGTCGGCGTACTGCACCGGCAGCGCCGTCCACTGCGGTGCGGTACCGCTCGCGCGCGCCGACACCGCGACCATCAGGTCCCGCGCCAGCGGGGCGACCGACCAGCCGTCGCCGCTGATGTGATGCAGCACCACCAGCAGCAGGTGGTCGTCGCCGCCGACCCGGTACAGCGCGACCCGCAGCGGAGTCTCGGTCCGCAGATCGAATCCGCGGCCCGCCACTTCGGCGGCCAATGCGGTGATGTCGGCGGCGTCCACGTCGATGGGCTCGAGTTCGGGTTCCACGCCCGCGGCCGGATGGATGAGCTGGTACGGACCTTCCGGGCCTTCGGGGAAGCTGGTGCGCAGGCTCTCGTGGCGGTCCAGCACGTCGCGCAGTCCTGCACGCAGCGCGTCGAGATCGAGG
Organism: Nocardia sp. NPDC058640; assembly: GCF_042716995.1. NCBI lineage: Bacteria > Bacillati > Actinomycetota > Actinomycetes > Mycobacteriales > Nocardiaceae > Nocardia > Nocardia sp. NPDC058640. The sequence goes on along the minus strand of NZ_JBHXRG010000033.1, from coordinate 46,716 downwards.
GTTCCGGTCAGTCGCAAGGCCAGGGGCATGTTGTAGGCGGCGGCGTGTTCGGCGAACCGGTTGAGAATCCACAGCCGCTGTTGGGCCAGCGACAGCGGCACCCGTTCGGGCCGGTGCACGGGAACCAGTCTGGGCGTGGAGGTTTCGGACCGGTGGGTGCTGATGTACGCGGCCAGCGACGCGATGGTCGACGCTTCGAACATCTCGCGGATGCTGACGTTCGCGTCGAGGGTGGTGTTGATCCGGGCCACGGCCCGCGCGGCGACCAGCGAGTTGCCGCCGAGGTCGAAGAAGCTGTCCTGCACCCCGATCGCGGTGCCGTCCAGGGCGAGTACCTCGGTGAATATCTCGGCCAGGGCGCATTCCAGTTCGGTTTGCGGCGCGTCGGCACCGGTGGTGAGCCGCACACCCGCCTCCGGTGCGGGCAGCGCTTTGCGGTCGACCTTGCCGTTGGCGCTCAACGGCAGTTCGTCGAGCACGACCAGCGCCGAGGGCACCATGTACGACGGCAGACCACGGCGCAGCACCGCCAACAGCGCGGTCGGGTCGGGTGCTTGCGCGCCGGGCGCGGCGACCACGTAGGCGACCAGTTCATCGTCACCGGTGCGGGCGGCGCGGGCCACACACACCGCGCGAGCGATGTCGTCCTGCGCCAACAGTGCCGCTTCGATCTCGCCGAGTTCGATGCGCAACCCGCGGATCTTGACCTGGAAGTCGGTGCGCCCCAGGTATTCCAGGATGCCGCCGTCGACCTGCCAGCGGGCCAGGTCACCGGTGCGGTACATGCGCTGGCCGGGGGTGAACGGGTTGGCCACGAACCGGTCGGCGCTCAGATCCGGGCGGCCCAGGTAGCCGCGGGCCAGCTGCACGCCGGCCAGATACAGCTCACCCACGACACCGGGCGGCACCGGGCGCAGTTGCGGGTCGAGCACGTAGGTCTGGGTGTTCCAGACCGGCGAACCGATCGGCACGGTGGTGGCGTCGGCCGGGCACGGCCAGTAGGTGACGTCGACCGCGGCCTCGGTGGGCCCGTAGAGGTTGTGCAGCTGCGGCCCACCGTCGGGACCGTGCAGTGCCGCATGGAAATCGGTGACGGTGGCGCCGGGCAGCGCCTCACCACTGCAGAACACCCGCCGCAGCCCCGCCCCGCCGCGCACGCGCGGGTCGGTGACGAACAGCGACAGCATCGACGGCACGAAATGTGCTGTGGTGATGGACTTTTCGGTGATGATCCGCGCCAGGTACGCCGGGTCGCGATGTCCTTCGGGGGCGGCGACGACCAGCCGGGCACCGACCTGCAAGGGCCAGAAGAACTCCCATACCGACACGTCGAAGGTGGCGGGGGTCTTCTGCAGGACCGCGTCGGTGAAATCGAGGGGGTATTCGGCCTGCATCCACCGCAACCGGTTCACGATGGCGGCGTGCGTGACACCGACACCCTTGGGTTTACCGGTGGAACCGGAGGTGAAGATGACGTAGGCCAGGTGATCGGCGCGCAGCGGCGCGCGCCGTTGGGCATCGGTGATCGGCGCGACATCGTGCGCGCTGACATCGAGGGTGTCCACGTCGAGCCGCTCGGTACCCTCGGGCAGCCGGACCCCGTCGCGCGCGGCGGTGAGCACACACACCGGAAGTGCCTGCGTCACAACAGCTTCGATGCGGTCGACCGGATGCTCGGGGTCCAACGGCAGATACGCGGCACCGGTGGCGAGCACCGCGTAGATCCCGACCACCAGATCGATACTGCGGTGCAGGCACACGCCGACCGTGGTCTCGGGCCCCGCGCCACGGGCGATGAGTTCGCGCGCCAACTGGTTCACCTGGTCACCGAGTTCGGTGTAACCCAGTGTGCGGTCACCGAATTCGAGACCGATGGTGTGCGGGCTGCGGCGCACCTGGTCTTCGAACAGCGACACCAGTGTCGCGGCGGGGACCGGCATCGCGGTGGCGTTCCACTCGCGCAGCACCCTGGCGTGTTCGGCGGTGGTGATCGCGGTGAGCGTGTTGGCCGGCGTGGTCGGTTCGGCGGCCAGGAAGCGGGCCAGGAAGTCGAGGTAGCGGCCGTGGTGGGCGGCGTTCTCGGTCTCGCCGTAGAGCTTCGGGTTGGCTTCGAAGTCGAGTTGGATGCGGCCGCCGTCGCCGTTGTAGATGTTGATCGACAGGTCTTCGACGGGTCCGGTGGCCAGCACGTGCACCTGACCTGCGATGTCGTCGAACTTCAACTCGTCGTGGAACAGCATGATGTTGACCATCGGCCCGAAGAACCCGCGCGCGTCGCGGGAGTACCCGCAGTCGCGGCGGATGTCGTCGGAGCGGTACCGCTGGTGGCGCAGGGCGCCGGTGATCTGCAGTTCGGTCTGGCGCACGACGTCGGCGACGGTGGTGTGCTCGTCGAACCGCACGCGCAGCGGCACCACATTGGACACCACGCCCGCCGAACGGCGCAGCGCCACGGTGGTGCGGGCCGAAACAGGAAGGCTCAGCACGACATCCGGGTCGCCGGTGACCGAACGGACGTAGGCGGCGAGCGCGGCGACGATGAGCGCGGAGTTGGCCGAACCGTGGGTGGCGATCGCCTCGGTGAGCAGGGTGTCCAGGTCGGTGTCCAGGACCGCGGTGGCGCGGTGCCTGCCCGCGTCGTGGGTGTCGCCCGCGGCGGTGACCGACGACAGCGTCATCGGCTCGCCCACACCGGCCAGCTGTTCCATCCAGTACTGCTGATCGGCACGGAATCGGCTGGACTCGCGGTAGCGGGATTCATCGGCGTACAGGTCAACCAGGGCGGCCGCGCGCGAGGCCGTCGGTTCGCGCTGTTCGCCGGTGGCGGTGTAGATCTCGGCGGTGCGCGACAGGGCGTTCATGGCGCCGTAGCCGTCGATGACGATGTGGTGCCCGCGCTGGTACCAGAACCACTCCTGGTCCCCCACGCGGATGACCACGTTGATGGTGAGCGGCTCGTGCTCCATGTCGCTGGGGGTGCTGGCGTGGGTGTTCATCCAGGTCAGCGCGGCGGCGCGCGGGTCGGCTTCGTCGCGCAGGTCCATCCGGGCCCAGCCGGGCCGCCAGGTGGGGTCCACGCGCTGGTGCGGCACGCCGTCGATCTCGAGCAGACGGACATGTCCCACTTGGGATTCCGCGCCGTAGCGCTCGTTCGCGTACAGCAACCGGCCGACGTCGAGGTCACCGTGCAGTTCCACGTAATGAGCGATGGTGAGCGGAATATCGGGCCGAATCCGTTGCGCGTACCACAGTGCTGTCTGACCGGGCGAGAGGGCGAACGGTTGGCCCGGATCCTCGTCGGTGACGCATGAGCTGACGTGGTCGGTGGCCAAAGAACTCATCAAGCACTCCGTTTCTGCCTTGTGTCACATCTCCCCGAGCAGCGCCCGGGCACACGACGGCCCAGGGCGTGGCTTATCCACGCCCATGATTCGGAGTACTACGGCGGCCGGATGGCTACCGATCTGATTTATTTTTATATCAGTGGATTACACCCCTGCAGCAGCAACTTCGTGCCGCTTCCCCCGGGTTGAAACAAACCGCTTATTCAGAATTGTCCGAACTCCGCACGGCCTGAGTCGGATTCGCGCGGCGGCGTCGAAGAAACAGCAGTCCGACGCCGATCGCGGTCAGGATAACGGACGCCAGTTCGGGCCATGCGCCGATTCGGGTGGCGATTGTGGTCGTGTCGCGCAACGGTAGCTGTGCCACCAGTGCGGCGGGTACGACCTGCTCGGTGTGCTGGCTGAGCACGCCGTCGGCGGTGATGATGCCACTCACGCCGGTGGTAGCTGCGACCACCAGCGCGCGCCCGTGTTCGACCGCGCGCACCCGCGACATGGCCAGCTGCTGGTAGGTCATCTCGCTGCGGCCGAAGGTGGCGTTGTTGGTGGGCACCGTGAGCAATTGCGCGCCCGCGTCGAGGGATTCCCGAAATGCCCGATCGAACGCGACCTCGTAACAGGTCGCCACGCCGATCGGCACCCCGGCCGCGGTGACCGTTCCGTCACCGTTTCCGGGCACGAAATAGCCTGCGCGGTCGGCATAGGAGGAGAACAAACGGAAGAAACTACGCATCGGCAGGTATTCACCGAAGGGTTGGATGATTTTCTTGTCGTGGCGGTCGCCGGGGCCCGCGGCGCCGTTCCACACCATCACCGAGTTGGTGGTGGTGCGGTCGCCGTTGACCAGGACGGCGCCGACCAGGATCGGGGCGCCGATGCGCACGGACGCTTCGGTGATCTCCGCAGCGGCGTCGGCGTTGCGCAGGGGGTCGATGTCGGAGGAGTTCTCGGGCCAGATGACGATGTCGGGCTGTGCGGCCTGGCCGCGCGACACGGCGTCGGCCAGCTCCTCGGTGCGTCGGACGTGATTGTCCAGCACGGCGCGGCGTTGAGCGTTGAAGTCCAGGCCCAGGCGCGGCACGCTGCCCTGGATGGCGGCGACGGTGACCGTTCGGATGCCCGCGTCGGGGGCCGGCAGGGTCGGTCGCAGGGCCAGTCCGGCCAGCGGCATGATAGCCATTGTCACTGCGGCCGTGGCGATTCCGGTGCGCAGGGTGCGGGGTGTGGGGGTTTTCGCGTAGGCGATCAGGTGTAGCGCCAGTGCGGCGAGACCGGTGCCGGTCAAGGCGACCGCGAAGCCGATCAGCGGTGCGCCACCGTAGGCGGCCAGTGGCAGGTACCAGCCGTCGGCCTGTCCGAAAGCGACTCGGCCCCAAGGGAATCCACCGAACGGAAAACTCGACCTGACCCATTCACTGGTTGTCCAGGCCAGCGCGAGCCATACCGGCCACCCCGGCAGCGCGCTCAACCCTCGCGCGAGCAGACCCCACAGCCCGAAGTACACCGCGCACACTGTCGACAACGCCAACCACGGGACGGGGCCCACATAGATCCCGGTCCACGGCAGCAGCGGCACGAAAAACGCCAGCCCGCCCAGCATTCCGTACCCGAACCCCGCGCGCAGCTTGCCCGGTCCGCGCACGGCCAGGGTGAGGAGCGCGATGGCCACCGGTGCGAGGAACCACAGCGGGCGCGGCGGGAAACTGCCGAACAGCAGCAACCCACCCACGACAGCGGCGAGCATTCGCGCGACCATGTGGTGCGTCCTCCTGGGACTCGCCTCGTCGGGTGCGGAGTCGGGGCGGTTTTCCGTGGCGGGGTCGATCATGGTGTGGCGCTCCGTGATTCGTTGCTGACGGCGGGTCAGGCGGTGTAGATGGTGGTGCCGTTGTGCACGGTGCGCAGGCAGGTCGGGAGGGTGGCGTCGGGGTCAAGGCGTGGTAGGCCGGGGACGCGGGAGCGGGGGTCGGTGGACCAGCGTTGGACGGTGTCGGCGGCTGCGGCTACCACCAGGTCGCCGGCGTCCCAGACCGCGTAGGAGGCGGGGGCGCCGGGGACCAGCGTGCCTGCCAGGCCGTCGCGGACGCCGCCCGCTCGCCAGGCGCCGCGGGTGGCGGCGGCGAAGGCGGCGCGGGGGGAAAGGCCGTGGCCGGGGGTGCGGTGGTGCACCGCCGCGCGGACCTGTGCCCAGGGGTTCATGGCGGTGACGGGTGCGTCGGAGCCGATGGCCAGGGAGATGCCCGCTGCCGCCATCGCCGAGAACGGGTTGAGGCCGGAGGCGCGTTCGGCGCCGAGGCGTGTGGCGTACATGCCGTCGGGTCCGCCCCAGGCCGCGTCGAAGCCCGGTTGCACGGACAGGATCACCCCGAGCGCGGCGAGTTGTTCGATCGCGGCGGCGTCGGTCATCTCCGCGTGTTCGACGCGATGGCCGCGTGACGCGATCGCCGGTCCGCCGAGTTCGCTTGCGACACGGGCGAATCCGGCCACCACGGTGTCCATGGCGGCGTCGCCGATGGCGTGGAATCCCGCTTGGATGCCCGCTTCGGTGCAGGCGCGAATGTGCGCGGTGACCGTGTCCTCGTCGAGGAAGCTCTTGCCGCAGCCGGCCGCGTCGGCGTAGGGCTGGCGCAGCAGCGCGGTGTGCGAGCCGAGCGAGCCGTCGATGAACAGGTCGCCGCCCAGGGCGTGTACGCCGAGTTCGTCGATCAGCGCGCGCGCTTCGTCGGCGGTGCGCACGGCCTGGCCCCAGTAGGCGCGCACCTGCACGCCGTGCTCGAAGGCGAGCAGTTCGCGGATGTCGTCGCGGCTGGAGATCTCGGGTCCAGCGCATTCGTGCACGGCGACGATGCCGTGCGCGGCTGCCGCGTCCAGGGCTGCGGTGCGCGCCGAATCACGCTGTGCGCGAGTAAGTTTCGATAATGCGACTGCGCGCACCCGGTGGTGGGCGTCGGCGCGCAGCAGTTGGCCTCGCTGATCGCCGAGGTCGCCCGCCGCGTCCAGCAGCGCCGAGGAGGCCACGGCCGAGTGCGCGTCGACCCGGGCGAGGTAGACGAGCCTGCCCCCGGCGGCCTCGTCGAGTTCGGCCACGGTGGGCGGGCGCTGTTCGGGCCAGGTGGTGTCGTCCCATCCTTCGCCGATGATCACCCCGTCGGGCTGTCGCGCGGCGTGCGCGCGCACCGTGTCCAGCAGTTCGGTCAGCGATCGCGCGCCGCTGACGTCGAGCCCGGTCAGCTGTAGTCCCAGCGCGGTGACGTGCACGTGCGGGTCGACGAACGCGGGTGCCACGAACGCACCGTTCAGGTCGATGATCTCCGCGTCGGGGTGCATCGCCCGGCCGGGCGCTTCGGCGCCGAGGAACACCACGGTGCCGTCGGTCACCGCCATCGCGGTGGCGTCCGGGGAGCTGGAACTGTAGAAACGGCCACCGATCAGCAACTGGGTACTCACGGTGCCCCAGTCTGCCGTATCGGCGAAATGTCAGGTCGGCAGGGACAGTGCCGCGCGCATCTCGGCGTCGCCGAATTCGGCGATACAGTGCCCGCCCGCCTCCACGGCGATCAGCTCCAGCCGCCATGCGGCGATGGTGAATTCCGACATCGACTGTCCGGCCGCTGCGCTCGCTCTCCGCACCGCGTCGGCCAGTTCCTCGCTCACCGTGACGGTGATCTGCTCGGTGGCCATGCCGGTACTCTAAACCCTTTCGCGCGGTGCGCGGGCATGTCGGCTCAGGCGGGGCCGAGTGCGCGGGGTCCGCCGGTGTGACCGTCGTCGTACCACTGCCCGACCACGGTTCCGTCGACCACGTCACCGTCGGCGTCCACGACCATCCCCCGATACGGCGAGGGCGCGAACGACGGCAGCGGACCGAAGCGTTTTGTACCCAGCTTCTCGAGGACAGGCCGCAGCACCGCTCGGGTCGGCGGGAACAACGCGAGCAGCCCGATCACGCCGGTAACCAGGCCGGGCACGAACAGCAGCACCGATCCGGTGGCCACGATCACCCCGTCGGCGACCGCGCTCTCGGGCGTCACCTCGCCGCGGGAGGCGCGCCGGAATCGGTCGAACACACGCGCGCCCTGACGTCCGAGCAGCACCAACCCCACGCCCGACACCGCCACGAGCACGACCAGTGCCCAGCCGATGCCGATCAGCTGGGCGAGACCGATCAGGGCGGCGATCTCGACGACGAGGTACAACACGAACAGCAGGGCGGTCATTACGATCCTTTCGGACGATCTATCAGGTCAACGCACGAGCGCCCGGTTTTTCTCCCGGTCCCGGCCATGACCTCAACCACCGGGCCGCACCAACCCGGTTTCGTAGGCCAGCACCACCGCCTGTACCCGGTCGCGCAGTCCGAGTTTGGTCAGCACCCGGCCGACGTGGGTTTTCACCGTGGCCTCGGACAGGAACAGCGCGGCGGCGATCTCGGCATTGGACCGACCCACCGCGATCTGCTCGAGCACTTCGCGTTCGCGCGCGGTGAGCACGTCGAGGATTTTCGGGTCGCGCAGGCTGGTGGGGTCCTCGGCGACCAGCCGGTCCAGCAGCCGCTTGGTGACCTTGGGTGAGACCACCGCGTCACCGGCCGCGACGCTGCGAATCGCCGAGATCAAGTCCTCGGGCGGGGTGTCCTTGAGCAGGAACCCGCTGGCACCGGCACGCAACGCGCCCAGAGCGTGTTCGTCCAGGTCGAAGGTCGTCATCACCAGCACGCGCACGCCCTGCCCCGCGGCCACGATCCGCGCGGTCGCGGTCACCCCGTCCACGACCGGCATCCGCACGTCCATGAGCACCACGTCGGGTCGCAGTTCGCTGGCGCGCCGCACGGCTTCGTCGCCGTTGCCCGCTTCGCCGATCACGTCGATGTCGGGGTGCGCGCCCAGCACCATCTTCAGGCCCATCCGCATGAGTTCCTGATCATCCACCACGAGCACGCTGATCGGCATTGCCCCACCTTAGTGGGCCCGGACGTCGACGTTTCGCCGTCTTTTGGCGAAAGACGGCTCAGTCCGAATCGGTGTGCAGCGGCAGGTCGGCCCGCACTTGCCAGCGACCGTCGTCGAGCCTGCCCGCACGCCACGTGCCACCCAGTACCGCGACCCGTTCGCGCATCCCCACCAGGCCCATCCCGGTGCCGGGGATCTCCGAACCGGCTGTCACCTGCGCGGGCACGCCACCGCTGTCGGTCACTTCGACGAGAATGTCCTGCTCACGCCGGTGCACCCGAACCACCGCCTTCGGTTCGGCGCCCGCGTGCCGCAGGGTGTTGGTCAGCGATTCCTGCACGATGCGATGCACGCCGAGACTGACTTCCGGGGCGATGTCGTCGAGTTCCCCGGTGAGCTCGAGGTCCACGGCCAGGCCGGCTTCGCGCATCATCTGGGCCAGTTTGGCGATGCCGGCGCTGCCGTGTTGGGGCAACATTTCGGGTGCGTGCTCGGTGCGCAGCAGTGCCACGGTGCGGCGCAATTCACGCAGGGCGTCGCGTCCGGTGCCCGCGATGGCGGCCAGGGCACGTTCGGCGGTGTCGGGGTCTTGGCGCAGGGCATATTTGGCGCCGTCTGCTTGCACGATGATCACGCTCACCGCGTGCGCGACGACATCGTGGAGTTCGCGAGCGATGCGGGTGCGTTCGGCGGCGACCGCGTCGTGCGCGCGCCGTTCCCTGTCGTAGTCCGCGACCGCCAGACGCGCCGCGACCTCCGAGTCGTAGGCGTGCCGGGCCCCGTTGAACTCGGCCAGCGTCCAGCACAGCGCGTAGATCAGCGCAGCCATCGCCAGATCTCCGCCCTTGGGCTCATTGAGCAGCACCACCGATGTGGCCAGGTCGAGCACGAGGAAAGCCAGGTAGATCAGCCCCTGACGCCGCCCGACGTAGGCGACCAGCGTGTAGAGCATCACCCCCAGCCCGATCAGCGCGATGTGGTCGGCGGCCTGATCGTCGGTGAGATAGCCGATCAGGGTGTTGAGAAACGACAACACCAACATCGCCGCCGCGACCGCGCGCGGATACACCCGTCGCAGGATCAGCGGCAACGGCAGAATCACCGAGAAGATCAGGTAGACGACCTTGTTGCGTTCGTCGCCCACCCCGAGGGCATCGAGGAACAGCAGCAATCCCGCGAGAATCGAATCGGCGACGATGGGTCGACCACGTAGCCACAGGCTGAACCGGCGCACCGGCCCAGCGTAGGCCCCGGCTGGCTTTCCGGCCGTGATCTTGATTGCCTGGACGCGTGCAACTGGGAGACTGGACGGTCCTACTGATAGCCGCGGCGGCCGCGGGCTGGGTCGACGCGGTGGTCGGCGGCGGCGGACTGATCATCTTGCCGACGCTGTTTCTGGTCATGCCCGGCATCGCCCCGCAGACCGCGTTGGGCACCAACAAACTGGCCGCGTTGGCGGGCACGGCGACCGCGGTGGCGACCTTCGCGCGCAAGGTGCCGATGCAGTGGAAGGTGCTGCTGCCGGGTGCGGTGATCGCGGCGATCACGGCGGCGTGCGGTGCGGCGGCGGTGTCGCTGATCGACCGCGACCTGTTCATTCCGCTGGTGATGGTGGTGCTGGTCGGCGTCGCGGTGTTCGTGACCCTGCGGCCGTCGGTCGGCTTGACGATGGCCACGCATCCGCCGACCCGGCGCAAGGTGATCTGGGTGGTGGGCCTGGCCGCGGGTCTGATCGGCCTCTACGACGGACTGCTCGGGCCGGGCACCGGCACCTTCTTGATCATCACGTTCGCGACCCTGCTGGGCACCGAATTCGTGCGGGCGGCGGCGATGGCGAAGGTGATCAACTGCGGGTCGAATGTGGGTGCGCTGCTGTTCCTCGGCTCGACCGGGCACATCCTGTGGGGTCTGGGTGCCGGCATGGCGGTGGCGAATGTGCTTGGTGCCCTTGTCGGTTCGCGCATGGCGCTGGCCAAGGGGGCGGGGTTCGTTCGGGTGGTGTTGCTGGTTGTCGTGGTGGTGATGGTGATCCGGCTCGGATGGCAGCAGTTCGGCTAGTTCACCGGTGACGCGGCGGCGGCCAGCCACGGTTGCAGCACGCGCGAGGTGGTTTCGTGGATCTTGCGGTGCAGGCGTTCACCGTCTTCGATGCCGTGCTGTGGTTGCTGGAACAGCACGGTCAGCGCGCCCGACACCGCACCCACCACGGCCCCGACCAGGGCGGCGGCACCGATCTCGTCGAGCTCGTTCGGGAACGCGAGGTGCAGCTGGTGGGCGATTTCGCGCTGGGCGAGCAGCTGCGCGTGCGCGGCACGACCACTGACCGCCGGGACGGTCCGCGACACCCGTGCGCGCAGTGCCGCTACCCGCGAACCCACATCGTCGACGAGGTGTTCACCGGGTTCGTCGCCTGCGGCCCGCAACGCCCGCAACAACACCTCCACCGGTGCTTCACCGGGTCGACGCGTGGCGATCGCGGCCACGGCGGCGCGCACGCGTTCGTCGGTTTCGGGGAACAGCAGTTCTTCTTTGCTGGCGAAGTAGTTGAAGAAGGTGCGGGTGCCGACCTCGGCCTGCGCCGCGATGTCGGCCACGGTCGTTTCCTCGTACCCGTTGGCCTCGAACAATTCGACGGCGGCCAGCAGGATCGCACGACGGGTTCGTTCCCTTTTTCGATCGCGCAGGGCAGATGGCGGCACGGCGGGCACCCTACGGCATTTTCGGGTGCTGCCGCGGGAGGACCGGGGTCCGCGCGTCACGGTAATGGCTGCCGGAGCCGGGTTTTCGCGCGTGACGACCCGAAATGCGCGCAGGCAGTGGGTGTGCGGACCGAGGTGGCGCACATGTGTCAGTGGCACCGGCTAGCGTGGGTCCGGTGAGTACCACGACTTCCCGAGATGTGGACCCCGAGTTCCTGAGCCTGGGGCTGGGCGCGCTGGCCGAAGCCGCGCTGTCGGCCGCGCGTGCCGCCGGTGCCGAGCACGCGGATCTGCGCGTGCAACGGTTGGTGACGCAGTCGATTCGGTTACGTGACGGTCGGGTCGAGGCGGTGACCGACGCGACCGAGCTGGGTCTGGCGGTGCGGGTGATCGTCGACGGCACCTGGGGTTTCGCCTCCCATGCCGCGCTCACGCCCGAGACCGCGGCGGAGGTGGCGCGTCGTGCGGTGACGGTGGCGCGTGCGCTGCGTTCGTTGAATCGGGAGCGGGTGGAGCTGGCCGACGAGCCGATCTATTCCGATGTTTCGTGGGTGTCGGCCTACGACCTGGATCCGTTCACGGTGTCCACGGCCGACAAAGTGGCGTTGCTGCAGGACTATTCGGAGCGACTGTCCTCCGCCGATGGTGTCGACCATGTGACCGCGTCGGTGTTGCAGGTGAAGGAGCAGTCCTTCTACGCCGACACCGCCGGTTCGTCGATCACCCAGCAGCGGGTGCGTCTGCATCCCCAGTTGGAGGCCGTCACCGTCGATTCCGCGTCGGGGGTGTTCGAGACGATGCGCACGCTCGCCGCGCCCGCGGGCCGGGGCTGGGAGTATGTGACCGGCGCGGACGGAACGTGGGACTGGACGGGCGAACTCGCGCAGATTCCCGGCTGGTTGGCCGAAAAGGTGAAGGCGCCCAGTGTGGTCGCGGGGCCGACCGATCTGGTGATCGATCCGACGAATCTGTGGTTGACCATCCATGAATCCATCGGTCACGCCACCGAGTACGACCGTGCGATCGGGTACGAATCCGCTTATGCGGGAACCTCGTTCGCGACTCCCGATCAGCTGGGCACATTGCAATACGGCACCCCGATCATGCATGTCACCGGTGACCGCACTCAGGTCAACGGCCTGAGCACCGTCGGGTACGACGACGAGGGTGTGGCGGGCCAGCAGTGGGATCTGGTGCGCGACGGCGTGCTGGTCGGCTACCAGCTGGACCGCGTGTTCGCCCCGCGGTTGGGGCTGGACCGGTCCAACGGCTGCTCGTATGCCGATTCGCCACACCATGTTCCGATCCAGCGGATGGCGAATGTGTCGTTGCAGCCCGATCCGTCGAATGACACCAGCACCGCGGAGCTCATTTCCCGGGTCGAGGACGGCATCTACATCGTCGGCGACAAATCGTGGTCGATCGATATGCAGCGCTACAACTTCCAGTTCACCGGCCAACGGTTCTTCCGCATCCGCAACGGTGAACTGGCCGGACAGTTGCGTGATGTGGCGTACCAGGCCACGACCACCGATTTCTGGGGGTCGATGGAAGCCGTCGGCGGGCCGAGCACCTGGCAGTTGGGTGGCGCGTTCAACTGCGGTAAGGCCCAACCGGGTCAGGTGGCGGCGGTGAGTCACGGTTGCCCGTCGGTGCTGGTGCGCGGGGTCAATATTCTCAATACCCGGACGGAGGGTGGCCAGTGAGCGAAGGTCTGTTCCCGGCGGGCGCGGTGGTGCAGCGTGCGTTGGCGGCGTCGAAAGCCGACGAGGCGATCGTGATCGTCACCGACGCGCACGAGGCGTCACTGCGGTGGGCCGGCAATTCGATGACCACCAACGGTTCGTCGATTTCGCGGGATTGGGCGGTGATCTCGGTGTTCCGGGACGGGCCGCACTCCGCGCGCGTGGGATCGATCAGTTCCACCAGCGTCGATCCCGCCGACATCGAGGCCGTGGTGCGGGCCAGCGAGGACGCCGCGCGCACCGCCGCACCCGCTACCGACGCGATGCCGTTGCTCGAACCCACCGACGACGACACCGCGACCTGGGATCACGAGCCCGGTGCCACCGAGATCGACGTGTTCGCCGAGTTGGCGCGCGACCTGTCGACCGGTTTCGACGGCACCGACCGCCTGTACGGTTTCGCCCACCACCAGGTGCACACCACATGGCTGGGCACCTCGACCGGGGTTCGTAGACGGTTCTCGCAGCCGACCGGTTCGGTGGAGATCAACGGCAAGCGCGGCGAGGGCAAGGATCTGGCGAGCGCGTGGGTGGGCGTGGGCACCGCCGACTTCACCGACGTCGACACCCCCGGTTTGCTCGCCGAACTGTCCCGACGCCTGGATTGGTCCAAGCGCCGCATCGACCTGCCCGCGGGCCGCTACGAAACCCTGTTACCCCCTTCGGCTGTCGCCGATCTGATGATCTACCTGGCGTGGAGCATGGAGGGTCGCGGCGCGCACGAAGGCCACACCGCGTTCTCCCGCGCCGGCGGCACCCGAATCGGCGAGCGGCTGGGCGACATTCCGCTGACCCTGTACTCCGATCCGAGCGCGAGCGGCCTCGAATACCGGCCCTTCGTGGCGACACCGTCGTCGTCGGAATCCCTGTCGGTGTTCGACAACGGCCTGTCCGCGCAACGTGTGGACTGGATCGGCAACGGCGTCATCGAATCGCTGGTCTACCCGCGTGCCACTGCCGCCGAATTCTCCGCTCCGACAACACTTCCCGCCGAGAACCTGCTGCTCACCGGCGGCAGTGACGCCTCACTGGACGACATGATCGCCCGCACCGAACGCGGCCTGCTGCTGACCTGCCTGTGGTACATCCGCGAAGTCGACCCGGCCACGCTGCTGCTGACGGGCTTGACTCGCGACGGCGTCTACTTGGTCGAAGACGGCCAGGTCACCGGCGCGGTCAACAACTTCCGCTTCAACGAGAGTCCTCTCGACCTGCTGCGGCGAGTCTCGGAAGCCGGTGCCACCGAGATCACCCTCCCCCGCGAATGGAAGGACTATTTCACTCGCACCGCCATGCCACCGTTACGCATCCCCGACTTTCACATGTCGTCGGTGAGCCAGGCGACCTAGCGGGTCCAGGGGTCGTGCGACCCGACCGGGTTGTCGGCGGGGTGCATGACAGCATGGCTTGGTGACTGCTATCCAGATGTTCGCCACCGACCTAGACGGCACCCTGCTGCGCTCCGACCGCACCGTCTCCGCCCGCACCGCCGAGGCGATGGCGAACGCGCAGGCAGCCGGCATCGAGGTCGTGTGGGCGACGGCGCGGGCCCGGCATTCGGTGCACGAGTTGGCGCAGTCGTGCGGGTTCCGCGGTAAAGCGGTGTGCGCCAACGGGGCCGTGCTGCTCGACCTGGCCGACGGCACCCCCGAGATCATCGACACGGTCTCGATCGATTCCGGTGCGGCTGTGGCGGCGATGGCGCAGATCCGCACGCTGATTCCGGGCGTGGTGTTCGCGAACGTCGGGGCGACCCGGTTCGTCGCCGAGCCCGCTTACGCGGCGCTGTGCACGTTCACCGATCACCACCGGCACCCGCACGAGATGGAGGTGTCGGAGGTGTTGCCGACAGGTCTGGAGTCGATGGTGAAGATCGTGGCCCGGCATCCCGAGTTGCCCGGCGCGCAGTTGTATCGGACGGCGGCGGCGGTCGGAGTGACCGGTGTGGAGCTGACCCATTCCGGTGCCGCCTATATGGAGATGGCGGCCGAGGGTGTGTCGAAAGCCAGTGCGATGGAACGGTTGTGCGCGATCCACGGCATCGACCGGTCGCAGGTGGCGGCCGCGGGGGACGCGATCAACGACGTCGCGATGCTGACGTGGGCGGGCACCGCGCTGGTGCCGGCCAACGCGGCACCCGAGGTGCTCGCCCTCGCAGACCGGGTGCTGCCCAGCAATGACGAGGACGGCGTCGCCGCCTACCTGGAGGAACTGGTGCGCGACTCCGCGGCCTGACAGGTGCCCGCGTTCAGGTGCAGGATCGCGTCCGCGCCCGCGATGGTGTCCGCGTCCAGCGGAAAATAGCCCTGTTCCTGGGTGACGTCGATCCGGATCAGTCCCGGTTCGAGCTCCGCGGCCGGGACCAAACCCCAAGTGTCGATACGGTTCTGGAGGGTGTTTTCGTAGGTTCCCGGCGCGGGTTCGGCCAGTTCGAGGCCGTCACTGCGCCCCAAGCTGCCGAGAACGACCTGATACCGCTCCCCCATCAGCGCCCCGACGATCGCCCCCGCACCCGACCACACCAGCTCCATCGGCCCCATGTCCATGGTGCTGGTGTTGCGCCGCAGGTGCAGATTGTGCGAGTGGACCAGGGTGGGCCCGCGGCGTGCTTCGAGGGACCGGATGTCGAGCAGGTTCTGGGCCATGAGCGTGTCGCGGGAGGCTGCCAGACTGTTCCATCGCACACCGTCTTCGGTGGGTGCGGCTGCCTGGCGGTGATAGCGGAGCAGTCCGAGACCGGCGGTGAGATGGATTGTTGCCCTTTGCCATTCGTGCAGCGAGGTGGCCGCGATCCGCTCCGGCGCGCGGGTGTAGAGCAGGGCGAGCATGTCGTCGCCCATGGCCCGCAACTGCTCGGCCTCCTCAGTGGCACCGGGCGACATCTTCGCGTCCAAGACGGCCTCGCTACGACTCCATCGCTCGTCACTGCCCGCAGGTCCGGCGATGTCGAAGTCGAGTTCCAGGTAGTCGCGGGCGAATTCGAGGTAGGTGCGCGGACTGGGCGCGCTCATGGTTTCCATCGCGGCGTCGAATCCGTGGAATCCGACCTGATCCTCGGCCGTCCGGCCCTTGTTGTAGTCGCGCAGCCACGCAACCAACTCCCGGTTGCCGGTGAGCTCGCCGAAATCGTGGGAGAAGCCCGTCCGCATCACCTCGTCGAGGACACCGTCGCCACCTCTGACGAACTCGTCGACGGCCAGCGCGGCGACCCGATCCGTTTCGAGCGCGACCGACCGGAACCCTCGATCCACCAACTCGACGAACAGTTCGTTGCGGATCGAGGCGAAGCCGGGTTCCTTGTGTGTCGGTTCCCCAAGTGCGAGCAGTTCACAAGACGAAGGGACGAAGTCGCAAATTTTCTGACTCATGTGTATCAATCGTATCGTTGAAAGAACGGTGGAGACTTCACCTGGAACTCTTCGCCGAATATGTCGTAAAGTCCCAAACCAGTGAGAACCCTACGACCGTCCGACCTGGCCCGCGAACACGCGATCTCGACCCAGGCGGTGCGCAACTACGAAGAAGCCGGCTGCCTGCCACCGGCGCAGCGCACCCCCACCGGCTACCGGATCTACACCGACCTGCACGCCACCGCACTGCGCACCTACCTCACCCTGATCCCCGCCTACGGCCACGCCACCGCGGGCCACATCATGCGCGCACTGCACGAGGACGACCTCGACAAAGCCCTCACCACCATCGACCGCGCGCACAGCCAGCTCCTCCAAGACCGAGAGACACTGTCCTCGGTGCGCCGAGCCGTCGACCACGTCGTCGCCGAACCACCCTCTGCCACAACAGCTTCAGCGAACACCAGAACCATCGGCGAACTCGCCCACCACCTGCGAGTCACCCCCGCGACCCTGCGCGCCTGGGAAAACGCCGGAATCCTCACCCCGCAACGCGACCCGACCACCGGCTACCGCCACTACAGCCCCACCGACCTGCGCGACGCCGAACTGGCCCACATCCTGCGCCGCGGTCACTACCGCCTCGACCGCATCGCCGCGGTCATCGGGCAGATCCGCACCGCAGGCAGCACCGAAGCCCTGTCGACCGCCCTCGACCACTGGCAACGCAACCTCACCGCCCAGGGCATCGCCATGCTCGACGCCGCCGCCGCACTGAGCCGGTATTCCGCCGACCTGCGCAGCTGATCCGCCGGGCGCACCGTCCCCACCCCGGGGCGCCCGCTCGATCTCAGACGCGCTCGAGCACCGCCGAGGCACCGATCCCGCCGGCGGCGCAAATCCCCAGCAGTGCAGTCTCTTTCCCGGTGCGGGCCAGTTCATTGGCCATTGTGGTGACCATGCGAGCACCGGTCGCACCGAAGGGGTGGCCCAGCGAGATCGAGCCGCCGTGGACGTTGAGCTTGTCGATGTCGACCGACCCGACGGCTTCGTCACGGTCGAGGCGAGTCTTGGCCCACTCGGCGCTTTCCAGCATCTTCAGCACCGAAAGTGTCTGTGCGGCAAAGGCTTCGTGGATGTCGACCAGGTCGATATCGGCCAGGGTCATGCCCGCCTTGTCGAGGGCGCGCGGCATCGAGATCGCCGGGCCGATCAGAACCTGGTCGGCGGGGTCGACGCTGACGAAACTCCAGGAGCGGAAGGCTGCCTGCGGAGTGAACCCGAGGGCCCGAGCCTTCTCCTCGCTCATGAGCAGAACGGCCGACGCACCGTCGGTGAGCGGGCTGGCGTTACCCGCGGTGACCGTGCCGTTCTTCGCGAAAACCGGCTGCAGTGCGGCAAGCTTCTCGATGCTGGTGTTGGCGCGCACGAGCCCGTCGGTCTCGATCAACTTGCCCGAAGGCGTGGTGATCGGCACGACCTCGTCATCGAAACGCCCCGAGGCGATCGCGGCCGCCGCACGCTGATGCGAACGGGCAGCGAAAGCGTCCTGATCGGCGCGGGAGATGCCGTTGATCCGCGCCATCTTCTCCGCGGACTCCCCCATCACCTCACCGGTGGTCCGCTCGGAAATCTTCGGCTGACGCGGCAGAATGTCGGTGAACGGCGCGAGCTGACGAACCACGTCCAGGTAGTCCATCGCCTTGGGCTTACCCAGCGCGACCGGAGCGACCGCGTGCACGACCTTCTGCGGCAGCTTGATCTCGGCATTGCTGGTGGAATCGCTGCCACCGGCGATCATGATGTCGTACTCGCCGCGCTCGATCGCCGCGGCCGCCGAAGTCACCGCCTGCAGACCCGAGGCGCATGCGCGAGTGACCGTGTACCCCTCACAACCGAAATCAAGGTTCAGATCGAGGGCGATCTCGCGCGCGATGTTCGGCGCATGGCTGGGCAGTACCACCCCGCCCCACACGATCGACTGGATCTCGCCGGGCGCGATGCCGGTCCGCTCGATCAACCCGCGAACCGCGGTGCCGGCCAGGGCGATACTGTCCAAGCGAGTGAAGTCGGTGAAGGCGCGCACGAACGGTGTGCGCGCACCCCCGACGATGACGGCTCGGTTGCGTTTCACGGCCATGTGAGTCCCTTCGGAAGTGCTGCCGAAACCTCACAGTATCCGATACCGACGGTTCTACATATCGGTTCGAGGCAAACGTCAGGCGGGCGTGATCTCGATGCCGATCGTGGCCGCCTTGCCGCGGCGCAGCGTACTGCCCAGGATCACCAGCGGGCCGGTCAGCCAGTATTTCCGGCGCAGCGCAGACCGCACCTTCTCGGTTTCGGCGGCGTCGAGCAAGCGCGCGGTGCCCTTCACCACGGCGCCGTGTGCGTCCCCGCGCGCATTGCACGGTTGCAGGGTCACGTCGGGGTTGCGCCGGATGCGCTTGACCTTCCAGCTGTCGGTGACCGTCCAGACCAGCAGCTTGTCGTCGCGGGACACGGCCCACACGGGGGTGCCCACGGGAGTGCCATCCTTGCGGAAGGTGGTGAGTAGGACGAAGTTCGCGGTCGCCACTTCGCCGAGGCCGTTGCTCATGCCCGCAGCCTAATCGGGCACCGCCGCGACGCGCTTGCCAGTTGCGGTTGGGGCGTCGTGGCATTGCCGTCGCCGAAACTTCTATGGGCGCTTATGCGAAAACGTTCGTAGGCTCGAATGGTGACTGATTTCGCGGTACCGATTCTGTGGGCCGGTGACCTGACGAGCACCCTCGATTTCTACCGAGCGCTCGGCTTCACCGTGACCTGGGAGCAATCCCGCCCGTACGTCTACGGCTCCATCGAAAAAGACAGCTGCGCACTACATTTCGTCGCCGCCCCACCCGGCATCGACCTCCCCGCCGAACACGCGGCAGCCCTGCTGCTGGTCGACGATGTGGCCGCCCGCCACGCCGAATACACCGCGGCCCTACGCGCACACTTCGGCAAGATCCCCATCAAGGGCTGCCCCCGAATCACCCGCTTCCGCCCCGGCCAAACCCGCTTCACCCTGGTAGACCCGGTAGGCAACTGGATCACGGTCATCCAGCACGGCGAACCCGACTTCGACTACGGCGGCTCCCACGAACTCGAAGGCCTAGCCAAAGTCCTCGACAACGCCAGAATCCTGCGCGACTTCAAAACCGACGACCGAGCCGCCACCCGAGCCCTCGAAACCGGCCTACGCCGCTTCACCACCACCGCCACCCCCCTGGACCGAGCTCGCGCCTACACCGCCCTCATCGAACTAACAACTCTCGCAGGTGATTCCGACAAACAAGCCCACTGGAAGTCCGAACTCGCCGCCCTCGACCTGACCCCCGAGGAACGCACCACCCTCGCAGAACTGTCCCCGCCCGCCGCAGACTGATCACGGCTTCTGACGCCGACGACAAGGGTCAGGTCGATGTTCCGTAGTTGGCTTGGAAGGCCAACCGCTGGTCAGCGTCTGCGGCAATCCGATCCAGCTCGTCGTCGAGCACCAGGAAGATCTCCCACGCCTGCTGGCAATCGGCAGTCACGAGACGCTCCACCAGCAATTGCTCGAGATCGGGTACCCGTTTGCCCTTCCAGATCTTGTCCGCCAGGCTGACGATCAAGTCATCGAGGACAATGTCGGACTCCGTCCAGCAGGCGTGAGTTCGCGCGAATCGAGCCGCTCTTTCGTCGAATCCCTGCGCCAAAAGCAGTTCGTAGCCAGCAGATTCATGGTGGGAACCCGGTTTCGACAGCTCGTCGCGATGAATCACCTTGCCGATGTCATGGGTGGCGGCCCCGAACAGCACCAGCGCCCGATCGAACGTCACCGCCGGATAGCGCAGCTCCATCCAGTCGGCCAACTGCCAGGCGACATCGTGCACCGCACGAAGGTGAGCGGCGAGCCGAGCAGGCGCGTCGAGCTTCCCCAGCAGAACCGTCACCGCGTCCGGCAGCAATCTAGGACCCGGATCGGTCAGGGCCCGTTGCAGCGCACCATGATTCACCCAGCCAGCGTAATCTGACAGTCCGCCGTGGATGGAGAGCGCCGATGGCCGAAGACACAACCCCGATGAGCCAGGCCCGCCGCGAAGACTTCTGGCATACCGTGGGCTGGCGCCCGGACCTGCCCGAAGACCAACGCCTGGCGATCGAGCAGGCGTGGCCGGACCCGATGATCGAGGAAGCGGAATCCCACGGCTTCTGATCTGAAGTCGTCGGTCGTCGTCTATCGAGATTGCTTTCGCCAGTGGCGAACTCGCCCTCCCTGATAGCTGATGAGTGGAACAGTGAAACCCATGCGAGTCCTCGTTCTCGGCGGCACCCTCTTCCTGTCCGCACAGATCGCTCGTGAGGCGGCAACGCGAGGTCACGAGGTGACCTGCGTTGCGCGCGGCCGATCCGGGCAGGTACCCGAGGGCGTGCGTCTGCTCAGCATCGACCGCGAAACCCCCGGTGCCCTCGACGTTCTGGCAGACGATCACTTCGACGCGGTGATCGACGTGGCGCGCGCGGCATCACGGTGGGTCGTCGACGCGCTGGACGTGCTGGCCGACCGAACCCAGCATTGGACATTCGTGTCCAGCATCAGCGTCTACGCCGATTCCGCCACGGTGGGCCAGAGCACGGAAGCCTCACTGCGCGAACCGATCTGGGAGCCTGCGCACGATCGCACCGAACTGACCTCGGAACGCTACGGCAGCATCAAAGTCGCCAGCGAGATATCAGTTCGCGAACGCATGGGCGAGCAGCGTTCCTTCGTGGTCCGCCCCGGCCTGATCACCGGCCCCTCCGACCCGTCGGATCGCTTCGGC
Source organism: Nocardia sp. NPDC058640 (assembly GCF_042716995.1). Classification (NCBI taxonomy): domain Bacteria; kingdom Bacillati; phylum Actinomycetota; class Actinomycetes; order Mycobacteriales; family Nocardiaceae; genus Nocardia; species Nocardia sp. NPDC058640. Next base: position 25,800 of record NZ_JBHXRG010000033.1, on the reverse strand, counting down.
TACTGGACAGCCCGCTTCGCCCGAGGTGGCCGCGCGATCATCCCCGACGCCACGCACCAACCCATCCAACACATCGACGTCCGAGACCTCGCCGCCTGGATCATCACCTCCGCCGAAGCGCGCCTGACCGGAACCTACGACGCCATCGGCCCCATCACCGACCTCGGATCGATCCTGCAAGAAACCGCACAACTCGTCGGCCCCACCGACCTCGAACTGATCCCGATCCCCCCGGCGACTCTCACCGAATCGGGATTCACCCCCTGGTCAGGCCCGAAGTCCCTCCCACTGTGGCTACCCACCGAGGAACACGGCCTGGTCACCCACGACCCCACCCCCGCCCTCGCCGCCGGATTGAAACCCCGCCCCTTATCCGACACCGTCCACGCCACCTTGACCGACGAACAGTCCCGCGGCCTCAACCGCCCCCGCAAGGCCGGCCTGACCTCCGCCGAAGAGCACGAAATTCTCGAACGACACCTCTGATCAATTCCATCCACTCCGACTGTCCCGGCCTCTGGATCGGTCTTCCTGAATGCGGTCAGCGCGCTACGGTCGCCTTGTGCTCGACCTCATCGCACCAACCACGCACCTGCATCGCGCCTGGCTCAACGCGCATCACGAGTGGGGTCCCGGCCCCCACGAAGACGGGTTCGGGCTGACACCAGCCGACGAGGTCGATTCGCCAGCCGGATTCGCGGCCTGGGTGGCACGACTGGTCGACGAGTCTACGCACACGACCTATCGGTGGATTGTCGACGACCAGCAGATCCTCGGCGGGATCGCGCTGCGCCACCACGTCCGCTGGGCAGGCCACATCGGCTTCGGCATCCGCCCGACCGCACGCCGACGCGGGCTGGCCACCTGGGCACTCGAGCGCACACTCGACCAAGCCCGCCAGCTCGATATGGACCGCGTCCTGCTCGTCTGTGCCATCGACAACGTCGCCTCTGCGAAAACGATCCAGAGACTGGGCGGCGTCTTCGAAGGGGTTAGCGACACCGATCTCGGCCCCGCGCAACGCTTCTGGATCACGCTTCCTCGACCGAACCAATGAGTTTCGGAGACCGGATCGCCGAATAGCTTCAGCGTGAGTGCACGCCAAACCGTCGGGCATCAGAGAAATGTTGGCGGACAAGCACTTCGCCGCACAGTGACCCGTGTAGCGCAACACCGCGCGTACTGCGGCGACCCTATCCTGCCCAGAAGCCGATGAGATCCTTGTCGGCGGTCTTGGATTCTCGCAACCACTCGACGATGCTGTCGGCGTAGCCGCCGCGGTCGTCGGGTCCTGCGGCGATGGTCTCCCACTCTGCCAGTTGTTCCGCGCAGCTTTCCTTCCCGATGTGGCCCCAGCCGTTCGAGTCGGTATAGGGGAACGGGTCATGGCCGTCCATGTTGGAGGCCAGGCTCAGAATCACGTCGGGAAGACCGTTATAGCCGAACCAGAAACTCACGTCGCCGATGTATCGGCCGAGGTCTTCGCAGACCAGTTCCAAAGCCGAGATGTAGGCATCGGGGCGGTCCTCGTCGAAGGGCCCGCCGGCGAAGATGGTTCGCAGCGCCTGCGGATGCTGCGCGTCCTCGCAGGGGTCACACTCCTCGCAGTCGGGACCTTCACAGTCAGGAAGATCGCACGGTTCGCAGCAGCCGTGCTCCGGATCATGATCGTCGGACACCTCGGCGATCAGCCTGTTCAGGAACTCCTCGTCCTTGGATCCGATGACTGCCTCGAGCTCTGCCAGATCGACAAGGTACACGTGCAAGATATGTGACACGACGCGAATCCTAGCCAGCCACACCGACATTCAACTTGCCAAGACCGGAGTCCGCGATGATTCGGGTCCTGACTTCGGCATTCTCGAGCGTTCCCAGAGTGACCCGAGCATTGCGTGCGCGATGAGGCTATGGGTGGCTGCGTGCGCATTCGCGTGGTGGACTGGCAGATTCGTCTATCAGGAGGTCAGCGGTGCGATCCACGCCACAATGGGCACAACAGCGAGGATTCGGGGTTCGGCTCGAGTGGGGGCGGGCCGGGGCGGCGGCGCTGGCGAGCGGGGCAGCGTGCGTAGTGGTGATCGATGTGCTGTCGTTTACGACTGCGGTGTCGGTGACGACTGCGGCGGGAACTGCGGTGTTTCCGTATCGGTGGCGGGATGAAACGGCGCGAGCGTTTGCCGAGGAGCGCGGTGCCGAGTTGGCGGTCGGACGACGGGAGAGCGGTCCGTGGTCGTTGTCCCCGGCGACGCTGCGCCGCGCACCCTTCACTGAACGCCTGGTTCTACCCTCCCCCAACGGTTCTGCGATCGCCGCCGCTGTCGAAGGCACGCCAGTTGTCGCTGCTTGTCTACGCAATGTCAGCGCCGTCGCCGACTGGCTCGTCGCGCAGAACTGGGGTACTCCCGATCAGCCGATCGCGATCATCCCGGCCGGCGAGCAGTGGCCCGGCACCGACACCGTGCGACCAGCTCTCGAAGACTTGCTCGGCGCGGGAGCACTCGCTGCCGCCCTGATCGATCGAGGACTCACGACACCATCACCCGAAGCACGCACGGTCGCAACGCTATTCGACGGTTCAGCGGATGTCGGCACCCTGATCACCGACTGCGCGAGCGGCCGCGAACTCGCCGCGATAGGTTTCGCCGACGATGTCGCAATCGCCATCGAACTGGACGCGGACGCCACCGTCCCAGTGCTCACCGACGGAGCGTTCATCAACCGAGGCCCGAATAGGTCTGGGCACAAGTAAGTCCCACGACAGGGCACCGTCGAGACCACGGGGTTCAGGCGACGCTCGTGGCCGCGAGTGAAACCCTTACGGCACAGCGGGTGCGAGCATCGAGCGGTGGAATCGCCAAGCGTCGCCGATGATTTCGGACAGTTCAGTCTTCTGCGGGACCCATCCGAGCTGTTCGTGCGCTTTGGCCGACGACGCGACGCACGCTGCGGGGTCGCCGGGGCGTCGGGCTTCGATGTCTACGGGGAAGTCCGAGCCGGTCACCTCGCGCACGGTGTCGATCACTTCTCGGTTGGAGAATCCTCGACCGTTGCCCAGGTTGAAGATCTCGTGCCGGCCCGGTCGCACCGCGTCGAGCGCGAGCAGGTGGGCGGCGGCGAGGTCGGCGACGTGGACGTAGTCGCGGATGCAGGTGCCGTCGGGGGTGGGGTAGTCGGTGCCGAAGAGGGTGAAACGGGGGCGCTCGCCGGTGGCGGCCTGGAGCAGGATCGGGATCAGGTGTGACTCGGGGTCGTGGCGTTCGCCGAGGTGGACGCCGTCGCTGGTCAGCACCGCGCCCGAGGCGTTGAAGTAGCGCAGCGATGCCGCGCCCAGCGTGGTCGATGCCCCGCACTCGCCGGCGATCATCTGGTCGATGGCGGCTTTGGTCGCCGCGTACGGGTTCTTGGGCCGCACCTCGGCTGTTTCGTCGAAGGCGGTGGTGCCGTCGCCGGTGTACATGCTGCCGGTGCTGGAGAAGATCAGTCGCGGCATACGCACTGCACGGATCGCACGCAGCAGCGCCAGGGTTCCCTCGATGTTGTTGTGCCAGTACTTGTCCGGATTCTGCACGGATTCCGCGACCTCGATCGACGCGGCGAAGTGCAGCACGCCGTCGAATCCCGCTTCCGCGGTGAGGATTTCGGCGACATCATGCACCGACATCTGGTGAAAGGTCGCCTCGGCGGGGACGTTTTCGCGAAAGCCGGTGGCGAGGTTGTCGAGCACGTGGACTTCGTGGCCCGCGGTGACGAGCTGGTGCGCGGTGACGCCGCCGATGTAGCCGGCGCCGCCGGTGACGAGCAGTTTCACAGTCGGTCTCCTAGTCGGTCTATCGGGCTGGTTGCGATGCCGAACTCAGAGTTCGACCATAGCGACATCGTCGAGGCCGGTGTGCCGCTTCGCGAACAGCACAAGAACCGGAACGCTGCCTCCCCCGCAACGTTTCCGGTTCAGTCGAACCGTTGTGGTGGGCGCGAATTCACGCCCACCACAACGGGTTCGGAACTACTGGTTGGAGCCGATGATGCCGCCGATCACCGCCCCGATGATGCAGCCGGGGATGGCGCTGACGAACAGGAAGATCAGGCCGATCAGGGCGCCGACCACGCAGCCGATGGCGATGCCTGCGACGATGTTGCCGGTCTGGTCGATGTTCTGCAGGGCCGCGGGGTTCGCGATCGGTGCGCCGACGGGGGTGAGGGTGAGGGTGGTGGCCGCGGCGTCGAGCTGCGGGATCACGCTGATGGCGGGACCGGCTACGGTCGCCACGGTGGTGGGGATGTAGCCGATGCGCTGGCCGTTGGGTGCCAGGACGGCGACACCGGCGTCCGGCGTGAGTTCGAATGTGCCCGCGGTGAGTTCGACGGTCGCCTCCGAACCGTCGTGCGCCACCGCGGCGTTGTATGCCACGGCACCGTCGATGCCCGCCACCGACGGCCCGCTCAACGGGGCACCGTTGGCGGTGACGGCGGTGATGCCGGTCGCTGCGATCGTGAGCACGCAGGCAGCCAACAACTGCTTGAAGTTCATGGATTTTCCCTCCGACTTGCTGATCCGACCTACCCCGAGATCAGCCCGATGAACCAATGATGCGGCATGGCTATGTGACATATCACTGGATCGGCGGAATTCGAATCAGGTTGCGGGAACACAGTATTCGCAGGTCGAGCAAGGCGACCGGTCAGTTTCGCAGGGTGAGAATCGTCGGGCCGTCGGCAGTGACGGCGATGGTGTGCTCGCTGTGCGCGCAGCGGGAACCATCGGCGGAGCGGATGGTCCAGCCGTCGTCGTCGGTGTACACCTGGGCAGTGGTTGCGGCGAACCACGGTTCGATAGCGACGGTGAGTCCGGGGCGTAGCCGGAATCCGCGGCCGGGGCGGCCGTCGTTGGCGATGTGCGGGTCCTCGTGCATGGTGCGTCCGAGACCGTGTCCGCCGAATTCGGTGTTGACCGGATATCCGTATGCGCGTGCGACTTTCGCGATGGCGGCGGAGATGTCGCCGATGTGGTTGCCGGGTTGTGCGGCAGCGATTCCGGCGGACAGGGCTTCCTCGGTGGCGCGCACCAGGCGTTGATCCGCGGGCACCGGCGTGCCGACGCTGAACGAGATCGCCGAGTCGGCGACCCAGCCGTCGATCGACACGGCCAGGTCGGCGGTCAGCAGATCGCCATCGCGCAGGACATAGTCGTGCGGAAGTCCGTGCAGTACAGCATCATTCACCGCCAGGCAGACCGTGTTGCGGAACGGTCCGCGACCGAACGAGGGCGAGTAGTCCCAGTAGCAGGACGCCGCCCCCCGTTCGCGAATCCGTTCCCGCACATACGCTTCCAGCTCCAGCAGATTCACCCCGACGTCCGCCAGCGCACGCACGCCGGCCAGCACATCGGCGACGAACCGGCCGGTGACCCGCATCCGTTCGATCTCCGCGGGTGACTTCAATTCCACCATCACGCCTCCACTCGGTATTTTCATACCGAGCGTAGGCGCGGTGGTATAAAAATACCAATCTCAGCGGTTGAGGTTGCCCATGTCGATGGGGATCTGCGCACCGGTGATCTGACCCGCCTCGTCCGAGCACAGCCACGCCACGGTCGCCGCGATCTCCTCCGGCTGGCAGATGTAGCTGGGCAGCGCGTTCATGAAGATCGGCGCCAGGGTGGTGCCGTATTCCTCGAACAGCGGCATCATCTCGGCCACCTGCATCCCGGTCTCCACGCCCGCCGGATGCACAGTGTTGACCCGAATCCGGTGCCCACCCAGCTCATTGGCCATGGTTTTGGCCAAGCCGGTGACCGCGTGTTTGGTCGCGACGTAGTGAGCGGTGAACGGAATGCCTTTGATGCCCGCGACCGAACTGGTGAACACCATCGCACCACCTTCGCCCTGCTCGATCAGGTGCGGCACAGCGGCTTTCGCGGTGTGGAACACGCCGGTCAGGTTCACGTCGATGGTTTCCTGCCACTGCTGCGCGGTGATCTCCCACGACATCGCCGCCGAACAGATCCCCGCGTTGGCCACCACCACATCCAGGCGTCCGAACTGCTCGATCCCCGCCGTCAACGCGGCCGACAGCGCCTCGAAATCACGCACATCGACCTTGCTCGCGGCGATCTTGCCACCGGCCGCCTCGACCAGCTTCACGGTCTCGGCCAGATCGTCCTCCGTCGCGCCCGCGTACGAGGTGCTGGCGAACTCCGCGCACGCGTCGATCGCGATCACGTTCGCACCTTCCTCGGCGAATCGCACCGCCTCGGCCCTGCCCTGCCCACGGGCCGCCCCCGTGATGAAAACGACCTTGCCCTCGAACCGTCGCGACATATCCATACCTCTCGAACCTCGATAAACCTCCCCTGACACCTACCACCGCAACCGCCCCCGCGAAGCGAAACCCGATATCCCCGAACCTTCCCGGCATCGGACCAGCACAGACATTGGCGAACCCCTCCGCGACGACCTACCATCGCAAGCATGGTCCGCCTCCCGCTCAGCCCCGCACAGGTCGAAGCAGGCCGCCGCCTCGGCCGCCGCCTGCGCACGGCCCGCGGCGACCGCGGCCTCACCGAGGTGGCCCTGCAAGCAGGTATTTCCCCCGAAACCCTGCGCAAAATCGAATCGGGACGGATGCCCTCCCCCGCCTTCGGCACTGTGGTCGGACTGGCCGAGGCCCTGTCGATCCCGCTGGCCGAACTGGCCGAGTCCTACCGCGCCGAACAGGTCGCCGAGTCCGCCTGACCACCAGCGCGATCTGCTCGTTCAGGGCGGCGGCGGGTGCCGCGGATCGATCGCGACGTAGTCGGACCTCACCGCCGATTCATCGACTCCTCGTTCTCGTATCCCAATGTCACGTCGTGGGTGATCTCGCCGCGGGTCACAGACACCTGGCTCGCGACCGGTGGGTAGCCGCGCGCGACGATCGTGTACTCGCCTTCGGGCAGGTCGGGGACCAAGTAGCGGCCCTTGTCGTCGGTCAGGGCGGTCGCGGCGGGGTCGCCGCCGGAATCGAGGACGGTGATCTGCACGTCGGGGACGGGTTTGTCGCCGTCCACCCAGGCCGAACCGAGCAGGATCGCCATCGGTTCGAGGTCGATGTCGCGGACCAGCGAGCCCGTTTCCGGCACGGTCAGCGCGACGGCCGATGGTCGCATGTGGTCGGCGACCGCGACCAGTGTGTAGGTGCCGCTGACCACGTCGCGGCACACGTACGTGCCGTCCTCGCCGGTGATCGCCGCACCGACTACTTCGCCTCGGGGGTCGGTCAGCGTGACCGTCGCTCCCCAGAGTGGGTCGCCGCGGCGGGCCGAGCGGACGACGCCGGTGAGTTCGCCCGCGCCGATCAGCATCAGGTCCACGTGTTGGGCGCGTTCGCCGATCGACACGCTCACCGCTTCGGGTTGGTGGCCTGCGGCGGCGGCGATGAGGACGTAGTTGCCCGGGCGGGGCGCTTCGATGACGTAGGCGCCGTCGGCGTCGCCGTTGCCGCGCGCTACCTGGTGTCCGTGTTGGTCGATGAGGGTGAGGGTGGCGGCGGGGACGGGGCGGTCGTCGTCGCGGCGGAGCAGGCCCGCGATGACGCGGCCGGTGGCGGCGGGGCGCAGTCGGCCGCCCATTTCGTGGGCGTCGTGCAGGCTCACATCGCGCAGCAAGGTGGTGTCGGCGGGTTCCTCGGGGGCCGGATCATCTTGCAGCGGAATCTCTTTCATGAACACGAGCACGATGCAGGCCACGATCGCGAGGTCGGCGGCGAGCAGGAACACGCTGTGCATCGAGTCGGTGAAGCCTTCGAGGATGGGGATGCGCAGCTCGTCGGGCAGGGCGGCGATGCCGCTGGTGTCGCTCTGCAGGTCCGCGAGTCGGGCGGCGTCGAAACCGGGTGGCAGGGTGCCGCCGAAGGCTGCCAGGATCGAACCGGGCAGTTGGTCGAACAGCACCGTGAGGAACACCGCGACGCCGAGGGTGCCACCGAGTTGACGGAAGAAGGTCGCCGCGGCGGTCGATACGCCCATTTCGGTGCGGCGCACGGCGTTCTGGGCGGCGATGATCAGCGTCTGCATGCACCCGCCGAGGCCGAAACCCATGATCGCGCTGAACGCGAGGGGCTGCCAGAGCGGTCCGTTGTAGGTGATGCGGGCGAACAGGGCGCAGCCGATCGCCAGGATGAGGGCGCCGAGGACGGGGAGCACTTTGTAGTGGCCGGTGGCTTTGGTGATCAGCCCGGATACTTGCGCGCCGACCATGATGCCCAGCACCAGCGGCAACATCAGCAGGCCCGCTTGGGTCGGCGAGAATCCGCGCACGACCTGCAGATACTGCGGCACCATGGTGATCGCGCCGAACATCGCGACGCCGACGAGGAAGCCACCCAGGATCGCGAGGCTGAAGGTGGAGCTGCGGAACAGTCGCAGCGGGATCAGCGCCGAGTCCTTCATCAGGAATTCGACCAGTACGAACAGCAGCAGGCCGCCGGCCGAAATGCCGTAGCACAGCAGCGATTTCGAGTCGGTCCACCCCCACACGCGCCCCTGCTCGGCCACGATCAGCAGCGGCACCACACCCACGACCAGGGTGATCGCACCGAGCCAGTCGATGCGGCTGCGTTGGCGCGGGTGCTGCACGTTCAGCACTTTCGCCACGACCACGAACGCCAGCACCCCGACGGGCACGTTCACCAGGAATACCCAGCGCCAGCCTTCGATGCCGCCCAGGCTCTCGTAGTCGGACAGGAAGCCGCCCACGACCGGGCCCAGCACTGTCGCGATGCCGAACACCATCAGGAAATAGCCCTGGTAGCGGACCCTTTCGCGGGCGGGCACGATGTCACCGACGATGGTGAACGCCAACGACATCAGACCGCCCGCGCCCAAGCCCTGGAATGCACGGCAGCCCGCGAGTTGGTACATGGTGGTGGCGAAACAGCAGGCCGCGGAACCGATCACGAACAGCGCTATCGCCAGCAGGTAGAACGGTTTTCGCCCGTAGATGTCTGCGAGTTTGCCGTACAGGGGGGTGGCAACGGTGGCGGTGATCAGGTATGCCGTTGTCGCCCATGCCTGTTCGTCGAACCCGTCGAGACTGTTCGCGATCCGCACGATCGCGACGCTGACGATGTTCTGGTCGAGCGCGGCTAGGAACACCCCCAGTAGCAGGCCGGACAGGATCGTGAGTGTCTGGCGGTGCGTGAGGCGTGATTCGGCAACGACGGTATCGGTCATGGAGAAGCCCTGGTTCTGATCGGCTGGCAAGTGGGGGTCGATCATTCGACCCGCTGCAGGGCCGACAACCCCGCTGCGAGGAAAACTTTGCGCCGCGGGTGGAACTCTTCATGCACTGGTGCGCAGAGCTTACCCACGTCGAATCCGCCGCCGTCACCGAGGGATCAAGTTACCGTTCATTTCGTTATGAAACGACCCGAATCCGCGCGTGCGGACGCCGGTTGCGAGCCGGTCAATTCCGTTGCCAGCGCGCACAGAGTTTCCGAGCAGCCCGCGTCGATTCGCAGAGTGGCCAGTTCGTCGCCGCGGGTGCGTCCTCGATTCAGAATCACCACTGGTACACCGTTTTTCGCTGCTCTGCGCACGAAACGCAAGCCTGACATCACGGTCAGCGAAGACCCGGCCACCAGTAACGCGTCGGCGTCATCGACCATGGCGAAACTGGCTTCGACCCGGTCGGGTGGCACATTCTCGCCGAAATACACGATGTCGGGTTTGAGCATTCCCCCGCACGATTCGCAGTCGACCATCCGGAATTGTCCGGTATCTGTCACGACCGCGTCGGCATCGGGCGCTACTTCGATACCGGTGGCCGAAACATCTTCCAGAAAACCAGGATTCGCGATTTCGAGACGGTGTGCCAGGGTCATCCGGGAAATCATGGTGGTGCAGTGCAGGCAACGTACTCGCGCATAGGTGCCGTGCAGATCGATCACCTTGCGGGCGCCGGCCTTGGTATGCAACAGGTCGACGTTCTGGGTGATCACGCCCGACACCGCACCCGCGCGCTCGAGGTGCGCGACGGCGCGGTGGCCGGGGTTGGGGCGGGCGGCGTCCATGCGGCGCCAGCCCAGGTGATTGCGGGCCCAATACCGCTGCCGGAAAACCGGGTCGCCGACGAATTGCTGGTACGTCATCGGGGTGCGCGGTGGCGAATCGGCACCGCGGTAATCGGGGATGCCGCTGTCGGTGCTGCAGCCGGCACCGGACAGCACCACGACGCGGCGCCCGGCCAGCAGCCGCGCCGCGCGTTCCACCGCCCCGGTGGTGTCGTCCACCATGAATTCACTGTACGAGTGGTGTGCGCGGCGCGAACACGCCGGGCGGAGTTGCGTGCGGTGGGCGCGCGGCGACATGATGTTTCATCCGCCCGGCATCGACCGCTGTAGAGGAAACCCTATGTCCGACACCGACGAGCACGGCCGCACGGCGCTCAATGCCGCGGTCGACGGGACTATCGTCGCCGTCCGCCGGATGTTCTATGTCCTGGGCGACGAGATCGACCGCACCGAAGGCCCGATCGAATTCACCTTCCACGACGGGTCGACGCTGCTGTTCGATGCCGGTGTCGACGGCGCGGAACTGCGCATCGGCGGGTCGCCGTGGCGGGATCCGTTCGAGCCGCTGGTGGACCCGGTCAACATCGAATACGTCGCCAACTCGGGCAAGTACACCGCTTTCGACGTCACCGACGAAGCGCCCTACGACGAGCTCGCGGGCCGTCGCGTCGACGCGGTTTCGGTGGTGCCGCTGGCCGACGGCCGCCCGCGCGCGGCGACCCTGTATCTGGGTTCGGGCATGGTGAAGGCGGAGTCGATCGCCGACGAACTCATCGTCACGCTGATTTCCGCGTAGCGAACACTCACCGCGCACGCCTTCCCAGCGCGCCGACGCTCCCTGAGGCAAAGTAGGGCTCGGCGGTGACGGCGTGGGAAGGTGCGGGTGTGGGTGTAGCGGTGGCGGGGCAGGTCAGGTGGCGGTCGGGGTGGGGTGTGGCGGCGGGGTTGTTCGTGGCTGTATTCGTTTTGGTGCCAGCGACTTTCGCGGTGCAGAACGCGTGGCAGGTGCCGATGCCGCGGACTGTTTCGTTCGCGAAGATCGAGCCGATCGCTGTGTCGTATTGGGTCAGTTGGGGGTCGACGCTGGCGGTGCTGCTGGTGCCCGCGGTGGTGTTGTGGTTGTTGCCGGTGGCGCGGGCAATCGCGCTGGGTTATCTGTTGACCACCACGACCGTCGGGGCGGTGCTGTGCGGGGCGACCGTGGCGATGGCGTTCACTGGGCTTGCGGCTGTTTGACCGCGAACGATTCGGACAGTTTGTCGATGACATCGCCGCGGATCTGTCTGCGTTCGTTGGCCAGCGCGGTGGTGGTCACCGAGCGGACGCGGTTGCCGTCGCGCACGAGTTCGCTGGTGATCGTCAGTGGGGTTGCGGGGACCGGACGGTGCAGGTCGACGGTGAACCGTGCCGGGGCGAACCCGTCGGTGCAGTAGCCCGCTTCCACTTCGCGCGCCATCAGCCCGCACACGGGCGGCCCGGACAGCGTGCTGGGCGCCCACAGACTCAGCGCGTACCGCATGGGCGTGTAGACGCCGTCGGCGTGCGTGAAATAGCCAGGGGAGGTACTCATCGTGCCCCTTTCTTCTTCGTGGGTACCGGGCGCGATCGCGGCGGCACACCATGCCTCACACTAGAACGTGTTGCAGTTTTGCGGCAAGCGGGCCGAACTTCTCGCTCGCGGTTTCCGGGGCTGCTGCGACGACGGGCAGCGCCTGGGTGGATTCCCTGACCTGAGTTCAGGGCTGACGCCGGATGTCTCGGGGGCGACGGTGGCATAGCGTCGATGACAGACCCGAACAGGAGTACGCCTTGCGAAAACTCACCGCCGCACTCACGACCACGACCGTCTACGCCGTCTCGGCGACCCTGGTGCTGTGCACCATGATCGCTGAGACGATTTTCCTGTATCCGAACTACTTTCACGATATCCCGGCATCACTGGAGGTGGCCGACGAGTTCACCGCCGTGGTGTCGGTCGGCGGTGTGATGCGCCCACTGGGGATGTTCGTGACGCTGAGCGCGGTTCTCGCGGTCGCTGTCAGCCTGTGGACGAGGCGGGCTCGTGGCTGGTTGCTCGCGTCGATCGTGCCGTATATCTCGGGAATGTTCCTGCTCTCGATGCTGTACCTGTGGCCGCGCTGGCCGATCCTGTTCGATGATCGCGCGTTGTACACCGTCGACGAGTTGCACAGCACGGTCCAGGAGATCTGGGTGGCCCATGCGGTGCGCGTCGCCTGCGGGTTGTTCACCGCGATCTTGGCGGTGATCGCGGCGCTGCGGATCTACCGTGACCGGATTCTGCTCCAGGTCGAGCAGGCGAATTCGGTGGACTACTCGAGTTCGCCTTCGGTCTCCAGGTAGACCTGGCGCAGCTTATCGAGGGTTTCCTGTTCCGGGCGCTCCCACAGCTTGCGCTCGGCGGCTTCCAGGAGGCGTTCGGCGATGCCGTGCAGGGCCCACGGGTTGGACTGCTCCATGAACTTGCGGTTCACGTCGTCGAAAACGTAACTCTCCGACAGCTTTTCGTACATCCAGTCCGCGACCACGTTGGTGGTGGCGTCGTAGCCGAACAGGTAGTCCACGGTGGCGGCCATTTCGAACGCGCCCTTGTAGCCGTGGCGGCGCATCGCCTCGAGCCAGCGCGGGTTCACCACGCGGGCGCGGAACACGCGCGCGGTTTCCTCCGACAGCGTGCGGGTGCGCACGGCGTCGGGGCGGGTGGAGTCGCCGATGTAGGCCTCGGGGTTGCGGCCGGTCAGCGCGCGGACGGTGGCGACCATGCCGCCGTGGTACTGGAAGTAGTCGTCGGAGTCGGCGATGTCGTGTTCGCGGGTGTCGGTGTTCTTGGCGGCCACGGCGATGCGCTTGTAGGCGGTGCGCATGTCGTCGGCGGCGGGGGCGCCGTCGAGGTCGCGGCCGTAGGCGTAACCGCCCCAGGTGGTGTAGACCTGGGCGAGGTCGGCGTCGGTGCGCCAGCTCTTGGAGTCGATGAGTTGGAGCAGGCCCGCGCCGTAGGTGCCGGGCTTGGAGCCGAAGATGCGGGTGGTGGCGCGGCGGGTGTCGCCGTGTTCGGCCAGGTCCGATTGTGCGTGTGCGCGAATGTAATTCGACTCGGCGGGCTCGTCGAGGTCGGCTACGAGACGGACTGCGTCGTCGAGCAGGGCGAGCACGTGCGGGAAGGCGTCGCGGAAAAAGCCGGAGATGCGGACGGTGACGTCGATGCGGGGGCGGGCGAGTTCGTCGAGGGAGATCACCTCGAGGGAGGTGACGCGGCGGCTCGCTTCGTCCCACACGGGTCGAACACCAAGCAGGGCGAAGACTTCCGCGATGTCGTCGCCGGAGGTGCGCATGGCGGAGGTGCCCCATACCGACAGGCCTACCGACTTCGGGTATTCGCCGTGGTCGGCCAGGTAGCGGGCCAGCAGGGATTCGGCCATCGCCTGGCCGGTTTCCCAGGCCAGGCGCGACGGGACTGCTTTGGGGTCGACGGAGTAGAAGTTGCGGCCTGTCGGCAGCACGTTGATGAGGCCGCGCAGGGGGGAGCCGCTGGGGCCCGCGGGGATGAAGCCGCCGTTGAGGGCGTGCAGGATTCGGGTGATCTCGATGCTGGTTTCGCGTAGGCGGGGGACGACTTCGGTTGCAGCGAAACGCAATACGGCTTTCACGGCTTGCAGACGGCCGCTCACGGCGACGCTGCCTGTCGCGGGAGAGCTGGCGTCCGCCGGGGTCGCGGGAGTTGCGGAATTCGCGGCAACGTCATCTGCAGCTGCGTCCGCCTGATCCGCCACAAGACCTGCGGCCGTGGCCGAATCGTCTACTCCCCCAGCGAGAATCGCGGTGGCGTAGTCGTCGACCAGCTGATCGACCGCGTCCACCGACCAGTCCGTCGCCTGCAACGCACCCAGCAGTTCGCGGGCGCGGCCTTCCACCACGTCGACACGCTCGCGGGATTCGTCACCGGCTTCGCTGAGCCCCAACGCTTCTCGCAAGCCGGGCACGTTCTGTTCGCCGCCCCACAGTTGGCGGGCGCGCAGCATCGCCAGCACCAGGTCGAGTTCTGTTTCACCCTCGGGTGCCTGGCCGAGGATGTGCAGGCCGTCGCGGATCTGGACGTCCTTGATCTCGCACAGCCAGCCGTCCACGTGCAGCAGCATGTCGTCGAAGACGTCTTCTTCGGGGCGTTCGGCCAGGCCCAGGTCGTGGTCCATTTTGGCCGCGCGCATCAGGGTCCAGATCTGCTGGCGGATGGCGGGCAGTTTGGCCGGGTCCAGAGCGGAGATGTTGGCGTGCTCGTCGAGCAGCTGTTCCAGGCGGGAGATGTCGCCGTAGGTTTCCGCGCGCGCCATCGGCGGGATGAGGTGGTCGACCAGGGTGGCGTGGGCGCGGCGCTTGGCCTGGGTGCCCTCGCCGGGGTCGTTGACCAGGAAGGGGTAGATCAGCGGCAGGTCGCCCAGTGCGGCGTCGGTGCCGCAGGAGGCGGACATGCCGATTGTCTTGCCGGGCAACCATTCCAGGTTGCCGTGCTTGCCCAGGTGCACCATCGCGTCGGCGGCGAAACCGTCGGGCGAGGACAGCCAGCGGTAGGCGGCGAGGTAGTGGTGGCTGGGCGGCAGGTCGGGGTCGTGGTAGATCGCGACGGGGTTCTCACCGAAGCCGCGGGGCGGCTGCACCATGAGCACCACATTGCCGAAACGCAGTGCGGCGATGACGATTTCACCCTTGGGGTCGGCGGAGCGGTCGACGTACAGTTCGCCGGGCGGCGGGCCCCACGCTTCGACGACCGCCTCGCGCAGGTCGGCGGGCAGGGATTCGAACCAGCGGGTGTAGGTGGTGGCGCCGATGCGAATCGGGTTGCCCTCCAACTGTTCCGCGCTCAACCACTCCGGGTCCTGACCGCCCGCGGCGATCAGCGCGTGGATCAGCGCGTCGCCGTCGCCTTCGACCAAGCCGGGAATCTCGTTGATATCGCCGAGATCGTAACCGGCGGCACGCATTTCGGTGAGTAGGCGGATGGCGCTGGCGGGCGTGTCCAGGCCTACGGCATTGCCGATGCGGGCGTGTTTGGTCGGGTAGGCCGAGAGCATGAGCGCGATCCGCTTGTCCGCGGTCGGGATGTGGCGCAGGCGGGCGTGACGCACCGCGATGCCCGCGACTCGCGCACAGCGTTCGGGGTCGGGGACGTAGGCGGACAGGCCGTCGGCGTCGAACTCCTTGAACGAGAACGGAACTGTGATGATGCGGCCGTCGAATTCGGGCACCGCGACCTGGGTGGCGACATCGAGGGGGGACAGACCGTCGTCGTTGACCTCCCACTGCGCGCGGCCGCTGGTCAGGCACAGGCCCTGCAGGATCGGCACGTCGAGGGCGGCCAGTGCGGCCACGTCCCAGGCTTCGTCGTCGCCACCGGCCGAGGCGGTCGCCGGCTTGCTGCCACCGGCGGCGAGCACGGTCACCACCAGCGCGTCGGCGCGGCCGAGCAGGGTGAGCAGTTCGGGTTCGGCGGTGCGCAGCGAGGCCGCGTAGACCGGCAGCGGGCGGGCACCCTTGGCCTCGATCGCCTTGCACAGCGCCTCGATGTAGGCGGTGTTGCCCGCCAGGTGCTGGGCGCGGTAGTAGACCACGCCGACGGTCGGGGCGTGCGGTTCGAGGATGCGCGCGGAGCGGTCGAGTTCGCCCCAGGTGGGCAGCTGGGCGGGCGGCTCGAAACCGTGACCGGTGAGCAGCACGGTGTCGGACAGGAAGTTGTGCAGCTGCAGCAGGTTCTCGGACCCACCCGCGGCGAGGTAGTTGTGCGCGTCGGCGGCGACACCGACCGGCACGGTCGAGCATTCCATCAGCTCCGCGTCGGGCGCGATCTCACCGCCCAGCGCCACCATCGGCACCCCGCTCGCGCGGATCGCGTCCAGACCGTCTTCCCAGGCGCGCTTGCCGCCCAGGATTCGCACGATCACCAGGTCCGCGCCGTCGAGCAGCTCCGGCAGATCCTCGACCAGCAGCCGGGCGGGATTGCCCCACCGGTATTGCGCGCCGCTCGCGCGGGCACTGAGCAGATCGGTGTCGGAGGTGGACAGCAGCAGGATCACAGGGTGAGACCTTCCTCGGGTTACGCGCCCATCGGGGGTGCAGCGGTGCTCGCCGGAGAGGGTCTGGCTGTTCACAGTGGCGCGACCGCACCGGATTTCCACCGGTTTCCTCGACGCCCGCCGAGCATGTCGATGCTACTGGGCCCACCCCACCCACAACTTTCCAGGCCGTTCCCACTCCTGGACGATTGATCACCAGGCAATGGCGCAAACATCGCCCGAGAAGGAAAATCCACCAGAGCCTGGTGATCTTGATCAAGGAGTGGGTTGGCAGGGCATGGCCAGGGTGGATAGGGCGCCTTCGTCGGCGGAGCGGACTCGGGCGGGGTGGTCGGGGGCTATGAGGTCGAGCATGACGTCGGGGCCGACTGCGGCTGCGATGGCTGGGTAGAGGGTGGTGACCGGGAAGTGGAGTGTCATTGCGGGGCCGGTGACCGTGGCGGGTAGGGAATGGTGGCCGACGGACAGGGTGCTCGGGTGGGTGTGGAGGGTGATGGTGGGGGTGTCTGCGGATTCCAGTGCGGTGAGCAGGTCGGTGCGGGCGATCACGACTCTGGTGCGGACTGGGGGTAGTGCGGTCAGCATTGCCCGGTAGTCGGGGAAGTTTTCGGTTGAACGGCGGCAGTGGCGGTGGGCATTTTCATCGATGCTGGGTTGCCCGGCGGCCGGGTTGACCTCGGAATCCGTAGCGGGCGTGGTGAATTCGATGCCCTCGGGGGTGGGTCGGATAGCTACGGAGTGTTGGCGGCGCAGCCAGGAGACTGTTGTGCGGAGATCTTCGGCATTGATCGTGGCGGTCCACGCTGTCTCGGCGCCGCGGGTGGGGCGCAGTGTTCTGGTGGTCAGGCGGTAGCGGTCTGTGGCGGTGAGGGTCAGCTCGTGCCGGGCTGTCTCGAACAGGATTGTGTCGAGGACCGGCATGGTCGGGTCGGTGATGGTGGCGGTGGCGACTTGGTCGATGGCGGCGGCGAGCATCGGTCCGCTCAACCACACGGTGTGGTCGGTGGTGGGTATCGGGTCGCCTGGTGCGTCGGCCTCGCAGCCGTCGGGCGATATCGGCGCTTTGTCGGACACGGCACGACCGGTGCGCAGTGCGGTGCGGGCGGCGGTCGCGGCGGCTCGGACCTCGGTGAGGTGGCGGTCCAGGTCGGCGAGATGGAGGTCGACCAGCTCGGCGGCGCGGGACGGGTCGGGTTCGGCGAGCACGGCCGCGACCGCCGGCAGCGGCATGTCCACCGCGCGTAGGTGGCGGATCAGGCGGGCGGTGTCGGACTGGTCGGGGGTGTAGTAGCGGTAGCCGGTGACGTCGTCGACGACGGCGGGGGCGAGGACGCCCGCGTCGGCGTAGAAGCGCAGGGCGCTGGCGCTCAGGCCACAGGCGCGGGCGAACGCTCCGATGGTGATCAGGTCGGTGTCGGGCACCGAATCATCCTCGGGGTTCGACCGAGTCGAAGGTCAAGTCGCGGGGACCTCGGTGCCCACGGCCAGCATGTCCGGGGAGCCGGTGCCCAGGTTGCGGTACACGTTGGCGATCACCAGCTGGCCAAGCGCGTGGTTGCCGACGCCGCCGATGACCGCGCCGATGCCGGCGGGAATGAGCGTGCCGAACAGCAGCAGTGTGCGTTTGACCAGGTAGTTGACGATGAAACGCTTGGCCGGGGAGTCGGGCATGCTCGACAGGCCGGGAATGTGGTCGGTGACCACGGTGAGCCACTTGCCGGTCTTGTGGCCCGCGGTCTCGTCGAGCAGTTTCGTGCCCGCGTCGCCGAGCACGACCTTCGATACCAGTTTCGCCTGGCGCGGGTCCTCGGTGTCGAGTCGGTACGCCGCGGCGGCACCGACCGACAGCACCGACGACGCCTCGAGGAAGACCAGGGAGTCCACGCCGGTCGCGGCCAGGCCGATCAGCGTGCCGACCCCGGGCACCGCGGCGGTGAGCCCCACGGTGACACCGCTGGCGGTGACCACGAACAGGTACTGGCGCGACAGGCGCTGCACGATCTCCACGGGCGGATCGTCGGGGTGGCGGGTGCTCAACCACTCGACATACCGGTTCACCACGGGCGCCTGCGCGTGGGCGACCCGGTCGAGGGCGGGAACGACACGCTTGTCCACGAACTCACGCAGCATGCGGTGACTCTCCTGTCGGTGCTGGGCTGGCGAAGGATCCGCCACTCACCCTAGGCGAGTACCCGCGAACCGGGCCGTCACGCGAGTCGGCCTGGTCACATCGGGTCCGGCGATGCCGTGACGCGAGTCCAGGCCGCACGGCCGCGCCATCACGCGACCCGGCCCGGTCACGTCGGACCGCACGACCTCGCCGTAGCGGCCGGCTGGGTGACTCACCGCCGACCTATCGCGGTCGGATGGGTCGTAGGCTGGACCATCATGACCAGGAGTGCGCCCGATTCTTGCCCAGGGGTTCTGCGGTTGCATCAGGCCGCCGATGGGCCGTTGGCGCGCATTCGCGTGCCCGGCGGACGGCTGGAATCGGCGCAGTTGCAGGTGTTGGCCGATGCTGCCCGCGATCTGGGCAACGGCAATCTCGAGTTGACCTCGCGCGGAAACATTCAGGTCAGGCAGGTGCGGGACGCGTCCGAGCTCGCCTTGCGTTTGGGTGCGGCGGGGTTGTTGCCCAGCGAAACCCATGAGCGGGTGCGCAATATTGTCGCGTCGCCGCTGTCGGGGCGCATCGGTGGTTTCGCCGACGTGCAGGGTCTGGCGGTCGGGTTGGATGCCGGGTTGCTGGCCGATCCGCGGCTGGGTGATCTGCCGGGGCGGGTGCTGTTCACCCTCGACGACGGTCGCGGTGATGTGAGCACGCTGCACGGCGACATCGGCATTCACGCTGTCGGCGACGACGAGTTCGCATTGCTGCTGGCCGGCGCCGACACCGGGCTTCGCGTCACCGCGGGCGAGGCGGTGGACGTCATGCTCGACGCGGCGCGCGGCTTCCTCGACCTGCGTGGCACCGGCGAAACCGGACAGTGGCGGTTGCACGAAATCCCCGGTGGGGTCGAATCGGTGATCGAGGCACTGGACCGCTCTCCCGCCGGAGCGCCGCTGGAACTCGGTGCCGCACATGACATTCCGATCGGCTGGCTCGACCAGGACAACGGCCTGGTCACCCTCGGCGCCGGGGTTCCGCTGGGCACCCTGTCGGCCAGGACCACCGAGTTCCTCGCCGCGATCGAACAGCCCGTGTTCGTCACCCCGTGGCGCAGCCTGGTGATCCCCGATCTCGCGGAGGGCCCCGCCGAAACCGTGGTACGGGTCCTTGCCCCGATGGGCCTGATCTTCGACGCCACCTCCCCCTGGCTGCAGGTCAGCGCCTGCGCCGGCCGCCCCGGCTGCGCCAAATCCCTCACCGACGTCCGCGCCGACCTCACCGCCGCCATCGAATCCGACCGAGTCCTGCCCGAATACCCGGACGCCCCAACAGAAGACGCGCTCCTACCCGCCGAAGAAGTCACCGTGGCAGGCCGCCAACACTGGTCCGGCTGCGACCGCCGCTGCGGCCGTCCACAAGGCCCGGTCACCGACGTCGTCGCCACCGCAAACGGCTACCGCGTCGACCATTGACGGTGTGGGTCATAGCTTTCTAACATTGCCCGATGGCCACCCTGAGCGTTTCACTACCGGATTCGATGCAGGCGTTCGTCGACGAACAGGTAGCGCGGCGTGGCTACCACTCGTGCAGTGACTACATCTGTGAGCTCATCGACCGTGAGCGGAATCGAACCCAACTCCGGAAAATCCTCCTCGCAGGTGCCGAGCCGGGCCCTGCGGACGCTGGCGACGACGCGTACTTCGACGGCCTGCGCGACCGCATTCGGTCACGTTCCAACGAAAAGCCCTGACCTTCCATCGTTGTTCGCGCCTGGAAACTCGGTCGACGGATTGTTGGATCGTTCGTAGTCTTGCGTTCTCACTACGAGGGGGTTCCTATGTCTACATTGCAGGTGACGGCTGAGCGACTGGTGGTTGTCGCGCATCCGAATGCTGATCGGCTGGAGTTGGCGCAGGTCGGGTTGTATCGGGCCGTTGTCGCCAAGGGGCAGTACGTGACCGGCGATGTCGCGGTCTATATCCCGGAGCAGTCGGTGCTGCCCGGGGAGCTGATCGCCGAGCTCGGGTTGACCGGGAAACTAGCTGGGTCGCTGTGTAATCGGGTGAAGGCGGTGCGGCTACGGGGTGAGGTTTCGCAGGGCATCGTGTGCAGGCCTAGCACGCTGCGTGGAGTGGATCTCGAGGAGGCCGCGGACGCGGGAACCGATTTCGCCGAATCGCTGGGGATCGTGAAATGGGTTCCGCCGGTGCCGGTTTCGATGTCGGGGCAGGTCGAGTCGGCACCGGATTTGCTGCGGTGGGTCGATGTCGAGAACATCAAGCGATTTCCCGATATCTTCAGCGCCGGGGAGCCAGTGGTGGCCACGGAGAAGATTCACGGCACCGCCTGCCTGCTCACCCATGTGCGGGAGGGTGATCGAATTCTGGTGTCGTCCAAGGGGGTTGGTGGCCGGTCGCTGTCGCTGACCGCGGCCGACGGCAACCTGTACTGGCGTGCCATTCGGGCCCACGGGCTCGATGAGGCGGCCCGCAAACTCGCCGCCTCGCTGGGCGCGGACCGGATCGGGCTGTTCGGTGAGGTGTACGGCGCGGGTGTGCAGGACCTGCACTACGGTGCTTCCGCCGCCCAGGACGAGTCGCTGGGGTTCGGCCTGTTCGACATCGCGGTGGACGCGGGTGGGCAGCCGGTTCGCTGGCTCGGACATCACGAGATCACCGCACTGCTCGATGATCTCGGCCTCACCCTGCCGCGCGTGCCGGTGCTCTACGAGGGCGCCTACGACGCCGAGTTGCTGATGGCGTTGGCCGAGGGCACCGAGACCGTCAGCGGAGCGGGCACCAATATCCGTGAGGGGCTGGTAGTTCGACCTGCCGTCGAAAGGCAGTCGCCGATCCTCGGTGGCCGGACGATCGGCAAAATTGTCTCCGCCGCGTACCTGTTGCGCGACGGTGGCACCGAATACGAATGAGCGCCAACGAGTTACGCGTGCATGATCTCCGAACGTGCACGCGTAACTCACCCACATTCAGCTAGGAATGCGCTGGGGTCGCTTCCGGGCTAGCCTGCGGTCGTGTCGCGGCGGTTGTGCAGCTCGAGCACGCAGCACTTCACGCCGCCGCCGCCCTTGCGCAGTTCGGACACGTCGACGGGTACGGGGGTGAAGCCGCGCTCGCGCAATGCCGCGATGAGGGAGGTGGCGCCGGGGTCGAGGAAGACGTGTCGGCCGTCGCTGAGGCCGTTGAGGCCGAAGGAGACCGCGTCGTTGTCGTCGGCGAGGATCGCGTCGGGGTACAGGTGGGCGAGGGTGTCGCGGGCGGCGGGGCTGAAGGCTGCCGGGTAGTAGGCGATGGTGGTGTCGTCCAGGACCATCAGGGCGGTGTCGAGGTGGTAGAAGCGCGGGTCGACCAGTTCCAGGGAGATCACCGGCAGGTCGAAGTATTGTGCGACCTCCGCGTGCGCGGACAGCGAGCACCGGAATCCGACACCGGCCAGGATCCGTTGGCCCGCGAACGCGAAATCGCCTTCGCCCTCGTTGATTTCGGTGGCGGGGGCGAGTTCGCGCAGTTCGCGGGCGGCGAACCACTGGTGGAAGGCGGGGCCCTCGGCGGCGCGTTCGGGGTGCGCGAAGCGGGCCGACATGGCCAGGCCGCCGATCACGATGCCGCTGTTGGCGGCGAAGACCATGTCGGGCAGACCCGGCTCGCCGGGCACCGTGTCCACCGTGTGGCCGTGGGCTTCCAGGGTCGCGCGCAGTACGTCCCACTGGGCCAGCGCCCGCGCCCGGTCGACCGGGGCGGCCGGGTCCATCCACGGGTTGATCGCGTAGGTCACCTCGAAATGGTCGGGGCGGCACAGCACGTAGCGGCGCAATGAGGCGACGCGCGTGGGTGCGGATACGCGAAGTGGAGTGACGGCGGTCAACAGGGCTCCCGGTGGCTGCGCGGACGGTTTCCACGACCGTAATCGCCGTTCCGTTGCGCAGGTAACACCGATTCGTTGCGCATATTGGTCCCGAAATGCAGAATCATTGTTCGACAAGACAAGGGAGCGACGTGGACGATATTGATCGACGCATTCTGGGTGAGCTGCTCGTGCGCGCCCGCGCCTCGTTCCAGGAGATCGGGTCGGTGGTCGGGCTGTCCGCGCCCGCGGTGAAGCGGCGGGTGGACAAGATGGTCGCCAGCGGGCAGATCACCGGATTCACCGCGCAGGTCAACCCGGCGGCGCTGGGTTGGACGACCGAGGCCTACGTCGAGGTCTACTACCGCGACAACATCTCCCCCGCCGAGCTGCGGCGCACCCTGGAACCGATTCCGCAGGTCGTGGGGGTGTGCACGATCGCGGGCGAAGCCGATGCGCTCGTGCACGTGATGGCCACCGATATGGCCGAGATCGAGGTGACCGTCGAGCGGATCAGGGAGAACGCGCGCGTGGGGCGCACCCGCAGTTCGCTGGTGATGTCGCGCATTCTGGAACGCCCGCGCACCTGAGCTCGCGGGCCGGAGCCGACCGCGGCGAACAGCATGTCGGGGGCAGGTTCTAGGGTTGTCGGCATGTCCGATGTGCGTGCCAGCTACCTCACCGACGGGGCCGAGATCTATCGGCGCTCGTTCGCGACGATCCGCGCCGAAGCCGATCTCGCCGGTTTCCCCGCCGATGTCGAGCGGGTGGCGGTACGCATGATCCACGGGTGCGGGCAGGTCGACCTGGCCGCCGACATCGCCTACTCCCCCGGCGTGGTCGCCGCCGCGCGCGCCGCACTGCACGCGGGCAGGCCGATCATCTGCGATGCGAACATGGTCGCCTCCGGGGTGACCCGCAAGCGGCTGCCCGCCGACAACGCGGTGCTGTGCAATCTCACCGACCCGCGCGTGCCCGACCTGGCCGCGCGACTGGGCAACACCCGATCGGTGGCGGCGCTGGAACTGTTGCGCGACCAACTCGACGGTGCGGTGGTGGCGATCGGCAACGCGCCGACCGCGCTGTTCCACCTGCTCGACATGCTCGACGCGGGCGCCCCGCGACCCGCCGCGATCATCGGCATCCCGGTCGGGTTCATCGGCGCCGCCGAATCCAAGCAGGCGCTGATCGACTTCGGCGGGATCGAATATCTCACCGTGCGCGGACGCCGTGGCGGCAGCGCGATCACCGCGTCGGCACTGAATGCTATTGCGAGCGAACAGGAGTGAGTGCGATCACCGGCAAACTGTGGGGTATCGGCCTGGGTCCGGGCGATCCGGAACTGGTCACCGTGAAAGCGGCCAGGCTCATCGCCGAAGCCGATGTGGTCGCGTTCCACAGTGCCAAGCACGGGCGCAGCATCTCGCGCGCCATCGCGCAGCCGTACCTGCGCGCGGGGCAGATCGAGGAACACCTGGTCTACCCGGTCACCGTGGAGACCACCGATCATCCCGGCGGCTATCAGGGTGCGATCGACGAGTTCTACGAGCAGGCCGCTGAACGGTTGGCCGCGCACCTGGCCGCGGGGCGCACGGTCGCGCTGCTGGCCGCGGGTGATCCGCTGTTCTACTCCTCCTATATGCACATGCACCGGCGGTTGGCCGATCGGTTCGACGCGGAGATCGTTCCCGGAATCACTTCTGTCAGTGCGGCTTCCGCGGCACTGGGGACACCGCTGGTCGAGGGTGAGCAGGTGTTGACGGTGCTGCCGGGCACCATGCCGGTCGAGGAGTTGACGCAGCGGCTGCGGACCACCGAGGCGGCCGCCATCATGAAGCTGGGGCGCACATTTCCCGGTGTGCGACAGGCGCTTTCGGATTCCGGTCGGTTGGGCGATGCATATTACGTCGAGCGCGCGAGCAGTACCCGTCAGCGGGTGCTCGCCGCGGCGGATGTGGACGAAGCCGACGTGCCGTACTTCTCGATCGTGCTCGTCCCCGGCCCGACCCCGACCACGCAGATCCCGGCTCGCGACACCGTCGACCGGGCAGCTACCACGCCCGACACCGACCTCGAATCCGTAGTCGCGCCAGGCGAAGTCGTGGTTGTCGGCCTCGGCCCCGGCGATGCCGACTGGACCACTCCGCAGGTCACCGCGGCGCTCGCCGAGGCGACGGATCTCGTCGGCTACACCACCTACATCAACCGTGTTCCCGAACGGGCGGGTCAGCGCAGGCACGCCAGCGACAACAAGGTCGAATCCGAGCGCGCCGCGATGGCCCTGGACCTGGCCAAGCGCGGCGCTCGCGTCGCGGTGGTCTCCTCGGGCGATCCGGGTGTGTTCGCCATGGCCGCGGCCGTCCTCGAAGTGTCGGCCGAACCGCAGTTCAAGGACGTGCCCGTCCGCGTGCTTCCGGGGCTGACCGCCGCCAATGCCGTGGCGAGTCGGGTCGGCGCACCACTGGGGCACGACTACGCGATGATCTCGCTGTCGGATCGGCTCAAGCCGTGGGAGGTTGTCGCGCAACGTCTTTCGGCGGTCGCCGCGGCCGATATGGCCATCGCCATCTACAACCCCGCCTCCTCGCAACGACGCTGGCAGGTCGGTGCGATGCGCGACGTGCTGCTCGAACACCGGAAGCCGACCACGCCGGTGGTGTTGGGTCGCGATGTGGGCGGGCCGACCGAATCGGTGCGGGTGACCACCCTGGGTGAGCTCGATCCCGACGAGGTCGACATGCGCACGCTGCTGATCATCGGCGCCTCGACCACCGCCACCTTCGACACGCCGGAAGGCACTCGAGTGTTCACTTCGCGCAGGTACGGCGCGGTGTAGCCGACTACCCACCCGGTCCGACCGCGCACGTGCGCGCAGGCAGCCCGGCGACAGCGTGGTGCGGTGGCACACTGGATTCGCGGGGACGCCCGCGAGAACACAGCGCCACTTGTGCACACAGCGTGACATCTCGATTTCCTGGTTCGATTCCCCAACGCGTCCCACGAGGACGATGAAAGGATTCACCACGATGAGAGTTCAGCACCACGCACGTCTGCCTCTCAGTACCCGATTACGTCGCGGCATGACGGTCGGACTCATCGCCGCCGCCATGGCCGTTCCCACCGCCGGGTTGCTGCCGGTCACCGCGTCGGCGCAACTGCCTGCGCTGCCGGCGCTTCCGGTTGTCCCCGAAGTACCGCCACTGCCTGCCGCGCCGGGGGCACCTGCCGTACCCGCAGTACCCGGCGAGGACACAGTGCCCGGAGTACCCGGCGAACCTGCCGCGGTTCCCGGCTCACCCGCGGGCCGACAGGCACCGGTGGAACTCAGCGACCCCACCGCCGACCCCCTCACCGTGCTCGTGGTCACTCTCGAGAGCGGGCCCGTGGAGGTCAGCCTCGACGCCGCCGCCACGGTGAAGGACCTCTCCGCGGCGCTCGAGACGGAGACCGGGATTCCGGTGCAACAGCAGCGACTGTTGATCAAGGACGGCAGCGTCGAGCTGGAAAGCTCCCAGACGTTGGCCTCCTACGGGCTGG
This sequence comes from Nocardia sp. NPDC058640, assembly GCF_042716995.1. Taxonomy (NCBI): domain Bacteria; kingdom Bacillati; phylum Actinomycetota; class Actinomycetes; order Mycobacteriales; family Nocardiaceae; genus Nocardia; species Nocardia sp. NPDC058640. Next base: position 162 of record NZ_JBHXRG010000033.1, on the reverse strand, counting down.
TCTCCGGTGACGTCGTAGAGCTGCAGGTCGCTTAACGGATCACCGCGGCGGGGGGTGGGGGGGCGGCGGCGCCAACCCCCCCCCCCCCCCCCCCCCCACCCACCCCCCCAACGAAAATTTGGTGGTGACCCGCCCCCCCCCCGAACAAAACAAAAACCAATA